>JBPEWW010000377.1:0-3412 GCA_052032275.1 Alteromonas sp.
GCGAGCGCGCGGCGCCTTCGATGGTCAGTTCAGGTTCCAGCAGCGATAACTTCAGCGAGTCCAGTTCAAAGGAACCGCCCAGGTACAAACCCATTATTTCGGGCGTTTTTGGCCGGGCCGGGGCTTTTTTACCAAACAGTTTGCTGAACATATCAGGCTCCCATTGCTTGCCAGTTAATATTGGCTATGCGCTTGTCGGCAATATAAAACAACTTGTCGCCGGCGTTCACCGGGGTTTGCAGGTCCGGGTTCACTACCATATCTTTGTATGCCCCACCGGGCGCATACCCGATAAAAATTGCGTCATGGTGGCGTTTTAAGTTAACGAACAGGGTTTCTACGGAAAAGCCCGCGGTGCCGGCCGGCACTTCTACGGAAAACTGGGCCTGGCCCTCATCGACACTCAGCAGATCATGATGAAGCATGCTGGAACCGGGATCGAAGGCGGCTTTAGCCAGCATTTCTACGGCAACCGACGGGGTACACTCCACTTTCGGACAGTGCTGCTGAAGCAGCGGAACCAGCGCGTCGTCGGTAAAGTACGCCACCTGGTGGGCATCAGGATTGCGCTGACTACAGTACAGGGCCGTGGTCATAGTGACGTCATCCTGCGGATTATCTATTAAAATGGTGCTGGCTTTGCTGATACAGGCTTTATCCATGTCAGCATCTTTATTAAACGACTCGACCCGCACGAATTCGACCTCACCCGGCATGGGGTTCATAATATCGGCTTTCACACATAAAACGATGTCGGGCTTGCCGGGCACAGCTTCACGCTCCTGCAGCAAGAGGTTGAGCAGCAGCAGTGTGCGGTGTTCATTCCAGCCGATAACCAGAATATGATCCTGAACGTCTAACTGATTCATTCCCAAGAGTCCTTTTTGCCATTGATTACTTACCCACGCTGCCACACGCCCGACCACCATCGCAAAAATACTGAGGCCCAGCGGAATAACGTACAGCGCCACAATCAGTTTGCCTGCCGGCGTGACGGGCGACAGGTCACCATAACCCACGGTGGAGGCGGTCACCGCCAGCCAGTAAATAAAGTCAGTTTGTGAGACCAGTGCTGATTCACCGGCCGCCAGCAGCATCAGCCAGGTAGTGATGGCGTAAAAGAAAGTTGCACCAACAATGGTATACCAGCGTGACTCCGCAAAGTATTGCAGCATCACCTTGCGAACCATATTCCATGTAAACATATCTGCAGCGTAATTCCGGCTTGTTATTGATTAGCCAGTCTGCCATGACCGGGAGGGCAAATCGAGGGCTGTGTCTGTATAGCTCAGCCTGTGAGTCACCCACGCTGGCCCTGGCAGTGACAAGATTAGTTTAGGGTGGTGTAACACAAAAGCGGCTGCCAGACCGGCAGCCGCAGCGTGTCACTTATTTACCCAGTATGCGACTCAACTCGTCGTCGGCAGAGGTGCTGCCTCCTTTAATACCGGCTTGTGCCAGTCGTTTTTCCAGGTCGCTGCTGGATTCTTCACTGGCCAATTCTTCGGCCGCTTCCAACTCTGCGTTACGTAGCTTCTGTTTTTCCTGGATGCGGCTGAGAGACTCAGTCGCCGTTTTCATTTTGCTGTTAGCGCCCATGTGGCGGGACGATACCGCGACCTGCGCTTTCTGCACACTTTCCGTGGCCTTGACCATATCTACCTGTTGCTCAAGGCGGCGCAGGTTGGCTTTCGCCTGCTGAATGTTGTGTGACAGCTGTTTTTCAGATTGCGTGAACTGATCCAGGTAACCCTGTTCCTGTTCCCGCTCACTTTTCAATTCTGATACTTTCTGCGCACAATCCAGTGCCAGCTGGCGATCGCTGTCCACTGCCTTGCGGGCATGGGCCTCGTACTCGGCAATACTGGCATTAAAGCTGTCTATTTTTTGCTGTGACAGCTTACATTTAGCCAGAATCTGCGTGCGCGCATGGTCAGACTTTCTCAATTCTTCCTTCGCCTCACGTATTTCCTGCTCCAGAATACGGATAGCCTGGCTGTCCGCGACTGATTGTGCTGCCTCGTTGGCTCCGCCCTTCACGGCAGTAATTAACTTTTTCCAAACTGACATTCGCTTCTCCTAAATCACGCTTATTTAAGGTGAGTTTCGTAGGCATCCAGAAACGCTGCTACGTTCTGAAATAAGGTTTCAACTTCAATCACAATACTTTCGGCCTTGGAGTGTGCACTCAGGGCACCGAAAGCGGTGTAGTATTCTTCGCCACTGATGGTAGATATGCCGACGGTGGTCAGGGGAAATACCATATGGGTGGATAAAATTTCATGGTCCAGCGCGGCCTTGTCGGCAACCTGGTCTGCGGCAAACAGCAGACTTTCAACCAGGATTTGCTCTCCACTTATGGCCAGCCAGGCGTCGATACCATCCTGATTGGCAATCAACAGACAGCCTTCCTCGCGGGTAATGACAAAGTCATCATACTCTTTTAGCAGGGATTCGAGCTTGTCCAGATCCCAATTCATAACGTGTCTCCTTTACGATTGAAGCGAAATTGTCATGCTCACTGTAACCACAAATTGTCAGCACGCCAATATTCACCCTTGCAGTGTAGCCATAACCTGCGATAATCGTCAATAACAAATGCGGTTTGAATGTGTAAAAAAGTGTTTCTTTGTAAATTATACGTCACAAATGGGGTGCGTATTGAAATCGAAAAATGATTGGCGGGAAGTGGTCCAGCGCGTAGTAAAGTCTGAAATGTCTATGCGGGGGGTAAAATATCAGGGGCTCAGCGAGCGGCTTGCCGCTATCGGCGTACAGCAGAGCGCAGATAACCTGAGAAATAAAATCAATAAGGGTATTATGGGCGCAGATTTGCTGTTGCAGGTTTTGTACGTACTGAACGCCAGACCGCTGACTACAGAAACATTGCAAGCTGTGCTGGATGATTTTGCCAGCGGCCGGTGATCAGTCAGGCAAAAAAAAGCCCAACGATTCGTTGGGCGAGCTTTGTACTGGTGCCAGGGAGAACATCATCACAATTGATGGTATCTTAACCGTTTAAGAATGCACCGCCTATACAAATTACGTATAAAACACGCTATGTAAGTATATTTTTTTATACAGTAATGCGCGCTGCCGCGAAATAACTGGTAAGTGAAAGATGAAGTTAAAAGATTTTAGTTTTGAGCTCCCTGAGCACCTGATAGCCAAATACCCCACCGAGCAACGGGCGGCAAGTCGTCTGTTACACCTGAACGGCGTGACCGGTGAGGTCCACCACCGACAGTTTACGGACATGCTTGAACTGGTCGGGGAGGGCGACTTACTGGTATTCAACAATACCCGGGTGATGCCAGCCAGACTGCTGGGTAAAAAGGCCACCGGGGGCCAGGTGGAAGTACTGGTCGAGCGGATCCTGCCGGACGATACTGTGCTGGCCCAAGTGCGGGCC
>JBPEWW010000378.1:0-6587 GCA_052032275.1 Alteromonas sp.
CGCTGATTGCTGTGATGATCCACGTTCGTATTGGCCTTTGGCAAGTATTAACCGATTACGTTAAGTCCGCCGCTCTGCGTGGCACTGTGCAATATGTACTGAATATTATTGCGTTCGTTTATGTAGCGGTTGGTCTGTTTGTTTTGTGGGGAGTGTAGTATGAGTTTACCCGTTCACGAGTTTGATGCCGTCGTCATTGGCGCCGGCGGTGCAGGCATGCGTGCTGCACTTCAGATTTCGCAGTCTGGAAAATCCTGCGCACTGTTATCGAAAGTATTCCCGACCCGGTCGCACACTGTCTCCGCACAGGGCGGTATTACGGTGGCACTGGGTAATTCCCACGAAGATAACTGGGAATGGCACATGTATGACACCGTTAAGGGGTCAGATTACATAGGCGACCAGGATGCCATTGAGTACATGTGTAAAACCGGTCCGGAAGCCATCATCGAGATGGAAAACATGGGACTGCCGTTCTCGCGTTTCGAAAACGGTAAGGTATACCAGCGTCCTTTCGGTGGCCAGTCAAAGAATTTTGGTGGCGAGCAGGCGGCGCGTACCGCAGCAGCGGCTGACCGTACCGGCCATGCCTTGTTGCACTTGCTGTACCAGCAAAACGTTAAAAATAAAACCAAGGTGTTCAGCGAATGGTATGCGCTGGATCTGGTGAAAAACCAGGATGGCGATATTGTCGGCTGTACTGCCATTGATATCGAAACCGGTGAAGTCGTGTACTTCAAGTCCCGTGCAGTCGTGCTGGCAACCGGTGGGGCCGGCAGAATATTCGCGTCGACAACCAATGCCCACATTAATACCGGTGACGGCATCGGTATGGCACTACGTGCGGGGGTCGCCGCACAGGATATGGAAATGTGGCAATTCCACCCCACAGGCATTGCCGGTGCGGGAACCCTGGTTACCGAAGGGTGTCGCGGTGAGGGTGGCTACCTGTTGAATAAAGACGGTGAGCGCTTTATGGAGCGTTATGCACCGAATGCAAAAGATCTGGCTGGTCGTGATGTGGTTGCGCGTTCGATGATGACCGAAATCCGTGAAGGACGTGGTTGCGACGGCCCCTGGGGTACCCACATCAAGCTTAAACTTGATCACCTCGGTAAAGAAGTGCTGGAGTCACGTCTGCCTGGCATTCTTGAGTTATCACGTACCTTCGCTCACGTAGACCCGGTCAAAGAGCCAATTCCGGTGATTCCTACCTGCCACTATATGATGGGCGGTATTCCCACTAACGTTGATGGCCAGTGTCTGACAGTGGATGAAAATGGCCAGGCCTCAGTGGTTAACGGCCTGTTTGCCTGTGGTGAAATTGCCTGTGTATCCGTGCACGGCGCTAACCGGCTGGGCGGCAACTCGTTGCTGGATCTGGTGGTGTTTGGTCGGGCAACCGGTATGCACCTGGGCAAATCGCTGGACGAAATGTCATCGAGCCGCGACGCCTCTGAATCTGACCTTGAAGCAGCGATGAGCCGCTTTAACCGCTGGGAAAATTCAGAAAAAGGCAAGGGCGAAGATCCGGTACAAATTAAGAAAGACATGCAGGAATGTATGCAGCTTAATTTCTCCGTATTCCGTGAAGGTGACGCCATGGCAGATGGCCTGAAAGAGCTGGGTGAAATTCGTGAACGTTTACAGCACGCCCGTCTGGATGACAAGAGTTCTGACTTCAATACACAGCGTATTGAGTGTCTGGAACTGGATAACCTGATGGAAACTGCCTACAGCACCGCCGTTGCTGCGAACTTCCGTACTGAAAGTCGCGGCGCGCACAGTCGCTTTGACTACCCGGATCGCGATGACGAGAACTGGTTATGTCACTCAGTTTATCGTCCGCAGGATGATTCGATGGTCAAGCGCGAAGTCAATATGGAACCGAAACTTCGCGAAGCATTCCCGCCGAAAGCCCGGTCATATTAAGAGAGGCAACGAGCATGCAATTATCTTTTTCAATCTATCGCTACAACCCTGAGGTTGACGACGCGCCACGTATGCAGGATTACACCCTGGAAGTGGAAGAGGGTCGCGACATGATGGTTCTTGATGCGCTGCTGGCGTTAAAAGAACAGGATCCTACGCTCTCTTTGCGTCGCTCATGCCGGGAAGGTGTGTGTGGCTCAGATGGCATGAACATGAACGGCAAGAACGGACTGGCGTGTATCACGCCGCTGTCCAGTCTGGGTAAAGGTAAAATTGTCATTCGCCCACTACCGGGTCTGCCGGTGGTGCGTGACCTGGTGGTTGATCTGACTCAGTTCTATACCCAGTATGAGAAAATCAAACCGTTCCTGATTAATGATGCAACGCAGCCGCCGGCACGGGAGCATTTGCAGTCTCCGGAAGAGCGCGCGAAGCTGGATGGGCTGTATGAGTGCATTTTATGTGCATGTTGCTCAACTTCATGCCCGTCGTTCTGGTGGAATCCGGATAAGTTTATTGGTCCGGCGGGCCTGCTGCACGCATACCGCTTCCTCATCGACAGTCGTGACACGGCGACCGAAGAACGACTGAATGATCTGGACGATGCGTTCAGTGTGTTCCGGTGTCATGGCATCATGAACTGTGTGAGTGTATGCCCTAAAGGACTCAACCCGACAAAAGCTATCGGTAATATTAAGTCGATGCTTTTACAACGGGCTGTTTAGTACTATATTTCTGTCAACTGACTGGTTACAGAAAGCAACATTCTAAATGGCCATCCGCTGAGGATGGCTATTTTTTTGTTTATATCGGAATTAAGGTTGGATACAGGATTATTAATCCTCATAATACAGGCCGATATCTTTAGTTTTTACGAAACGTAGCAAGGCACAATAATGCAAGAAAGCGTGATGAAAGCGTGGTGGGACTCGTCACACATGGCAGGCGCAAACGCGGCTTATGTGGAAGAGTTGTACGAAGCGTACCTTGACGATCCTCAAAGCGTCTCAGACACCTGGCGCCAGGTCTTCGACAGTCTTCCGAAAGTGGAAGGCGTAGAGCTGGAAAATAAACACTCAACCATCAAGGATCAGTTCCGAAAACTCGCAGCACTTGGCCCCACTGCGCGGATGGCGCCAACCCAGGTGTCTGCCGGTAGCGTGTCTGACCAGAAGCAGGTCAAAGTGCTTCAGCTGATTAATGCTTACCGTTTCCGTGGCCACCAGCACGCCAACCTCGATCCACTCGGATTATGGCAACAGGAACGGGTGCGCGATCTTGAACTTTCTCACCACTCCCTTTCTGAAGACGACTTTGATACCACGTTTAATGTGGGTTCTTACGCCATCGGCAAAGAGTCGATGTCGCTGGGCGACCTGTTTAAATCGTTAAACAGAACCTACTGTGGCTCGATTGGTGCTGAATACATGCACATCACCGATACCGAGCAGAAGCGCTGGCTTCAGCAGAAAATCGAATCGGTCCAGGCTAAGCCGGAAATCAGCAAAGAAGAAAAAATAAGTATTCTTAAAGGGCTAACGGCTGCCGACGGGATGGAAAAATACCTGGGCTCAAAATTCCCCGGGGCCAAACGGTTTTCCCTGGAAGGCGGCGATGCCCTGATTCCCATGCTTAAAGGTATCATCAGTAAAGCGGGCGCCGGCGGCACCAAAGAGTGTGTTATTGGAATGGCCCACCGCGGTCGTCTGAACGTGCTGGTGAACGTGCTGGGTAAAAACCCCTCGGTACTGTTCGATGAGTTCTCCGGAAAACATGACGATTCACTGGGTGCCGGTGACGTTAAATACCACGCTGGTTTCTCGTCAGATTTTGCCACGCCGGGCGGCAATGTGCATCTGGCACTGGCGTTTAACCCGTCCCACCTTGAAATTGTAAACCCGGTCGTCATGGGGTCTGTGCGTGCTCGTCTGGCCCGCCGTGATAATGACACCAACACAGTGTTACCTATCACTATTCATGGTGACTCGGCGATCGCCGGACAGGGTGTGGTGCAGGAAACTTTCAACATGTCTGAAACCCGCGGTTTTGCCGTGGGCGGGACGGTGCGTATCGTAGTAAACAACCAGGTTGGGTTTACTACTTCAAAAATCGATGATACCCGTTCTACTCAGTATTGTACTGATATTGCCAAAATGGTGCAGGCGCCTATTTTCCACGTCAATTCTGACGATCCGGAAGCGGTGCAGTTTGTTACCCAGCTGGCGCTGGAGTATCGCAATAAGTTTAAGAAAGATGTGGTCATTGACCTGGTGTGTTACCGCCGCCATGGTCACAATGAAGCGGATGAACCCAACGCAACTCAGCCGCTGATGTACCAGAAAATTAAAAAGCATCCGGTTCCCCGCGTGCTGTACGCCGATCAGCTGATTGCCGAAGGCGTGATTGAGCAACGTGACGCAGATCGGTTCCTGGATGAATATCGCGCTGCTTTGGATCATGGTGCCTGTGTCGTTGAAGAGTGGCGTCCTATGACGGAGCACTCTGTAGACTGGACACCTTATCTGGGCCACGACTGGGATACGCCGTATGACGGCGAAATCAGTATTGAGAAACTCAAAGAGCTGGGTACTGCCCTGACCACGTACCCGGACGATCATAAGCTACACTCACGGGTCAACAAGCTTTATCAGGATCGTAAGGCCATGGTCGCCGGTGATAAAAAGCTGGACTGGGGGATGGCCGAAAATCTGGCCTACGCGACCATCGTCGATGGCGGCAATGATATTCGTATTACCGGTCAGGACTCCGGGCGAGGCACCTTCTTCCATCGTCATGCGGTGTTACATAATCAGACGGATGCGTCAGTGTATATGCCGTTGCAGCACATTCGCGACGGCCAGGGCGACATCGAAATTTACGATTCCGTACTGTCAGAAGAAGCGGTGATGGCGTTTGAATATGGCTATGCCACCGCAGAGCCATCCTGTCTGACTATTTGGGAAGCGCAGTTTGGTGACTTTGCTAACGGTGCTCAGGTGGTGTTTGACCAGTTTCTGAGTTCGGGTGAAGCCAAATGGGGCCGGTTATGCGGCCTGACCGTACTGTTGCCGCACGGCTACGAAGGGCAGGGGCCTGAACACAGTTCAGCCCGTCTGGAACGCTTTCTGCAAATGTGCGCCGATCACAACTGGCAGGTATGTGTCCCGTCGACCCCTGCTCAGGTATTTAATATGCTTCGTCGTCAGGTGGTCCGCCCGATGCGTAAGCCACTGATTGTGATGTCACCAAAATCACTGCTGCGGCATCCCATGGCGACCTCGTCGCTGGAAGAGCTGGCTGAAGGTCAGTTCCATAATGTTATCGGCGAGATAGATGAGCTCGATCCGAAGCAGGTTAAGCGGGTGGTCATGTGTTCCGGCAAAGTTTATTACGATTTGCTTGATCAGCGTCGAAAAAATGAACAAACAGACGTTGCAATCATTCGATTGGAGCAATTATATCCATTCCCGCAAGAAGAATGTGCCAAAGTTGTGGCAGAATACAGCCACGTGAAAGATTGGGTTTGGTGCCAGGAAGAACCACAGAACCAGGGAGCCTGGTACTGTAGCCAGCACCACTTCTGGCAAGCCATTCCAGAGGGCGCCAAACTGACATATGCAGGCCGAGAGGCATCCGCGTCACCTGCAGTTGGTTATGTTTCCGTTCACAACCAGCAACAGAAAGCTCTGGTTGAAGACGCACTCACTATTAAATAAGGAACAAAGATGACAATTGAGATAAAAGTTCCGGTCCTTCCTGAGTCAGTTGCCGATGCGACCATTGCAACCTGGCATGTAAAGGCCGGTGATTCAGTAAAACGCGATCAAAACCTGGTGGATATTGAAACCGATAAAGTTGTGCTGGAAGTAGTGGCACCAGCAGACGGTGTCCTGGCAGAAATTCTCGACGAAGAGGGTGCCACTGTCATGGGCGAGCAGGTGATTGCGAAGCTGGAAAAAGGTGAGGGCGGCGCAGCTAATAAATCACAGGACGACAAATCGTCAGCGTCCGAAGAGACAGGCAAAGCAGATAAAGACAGCACGGAAAAAACCGCTAAAACCAGCGACAACGGTGCGGGTGAAGCCAGCGATGTGAAAGTGCCGGTGTTACCGGAATCTGTTGCCGACGCGACAATTGCGACCTGGCATGTGAGTGTGGGTGAATCGGTGAGCCGTGATCAGAATCTGGTCGATATCGAAACCGACAAAGTGGTACTGGAGGTCGTAGCGCCGGCTGACGGTTCACTTAGCGAGATCCTGGCAGAAGAGGGTGCAACTGTTACTGCGGAAGAGGTTATTGCTAAATTTGTGTCTGGTTCAGGCGGCGCGAAACCCGCTGAGTCTAAGTCTGATGACAGTAGCGACAGTGATGATGCGGGAAGCGATGCATTGAGCCCGTCAGTCCGCCGTCTGTTATCTGAAAAAGGTATCGACGCTGCCAAGGTTAAGGGCACCGGCAAAAATGGCCGCATCACTAAAGAAGATGTTGAGCAATACCTGAAGTCAGGCAGTGACGATAAAAAGTCTGCGGCACCAGCCGCGCCTGCTGACGCCTCAGAATTGCCGGCCGGCAACCGCACTGAAAAACGGGTACCGATGACACGCCTGCGTAAAACCATCGCTAACCGCCTGCTGGATGCGAAAAACTCTACGGCC
>JBPEWW010000379.1:0-1870 GCA_052032275.1 Alteromonas sp.
CCACATAGTCCGCCAGCAAGCTGCGCCCGTGCTCTGCGTAATAAGCCTGAAAACGTGCCAGTTTGGTGGCGGGTTCGGTGGGCAGGTGGGTTTGCGCCCACACCTGTCCATGCGGATGGGGATTAGAGCAGCCCATCATGGCGCCCTTATTTTCAAACACCTGTACCCACGCAAACCGTTCCCCAAGCTCCCGGGTTTGCTGCTGCCAACAGGCAACCACCGCTTCCCGCTCCTGCGGGGTCAGCTCGGGAAGCGTTTTACTGTGGTCGGGTGAAAAACAAATGACCCGGCTACAGCCCTGCTCGGTTTGAAACTGTAATAAACCCTCAGCGCTGGCGGCCTGGGGCGTATCCGGCTTTAACGCTGCGAAATCATTTTCAAACACAAACGTACTGGTATAGGCCGGATTTTTCTCGCCATTAATCCGGGTGTTGCCGGCGCACAGGTAACACTCAGGATCGTGGGCGGGCTTCTGGTCCACCGCCGGCTCTTCAGACTGGCCCTGCCAGGGTCGCTTGGCACGGTGGGGTGACACTAATACCCAGTTTCCGGTTAACGGATTAAATCGGCGATGGGGATGATCGGTCAAATCGACATGCGTGTTCATTTATGCAATACCACCCTGATTGATGTGCTATTCGGCGACGCCAAATGCAACAAGGTTAAACGTTTACCCTTGATAGTATACGAACAGGGAGGGTTTATCAATTTGTTAACAAATTATTTTTACCGACAGGCTGCTATTTAAGGTGAGTGAAATGGTAGCGAATGTATTCCTGCCGTGGCGCCCCGGGACGCAGGATGCAGTCAGGAAAATCAGGGTGGTTGGGTGAATCAGGAAAATACTGGGGCTCCAGGCAGATCGCCCCCACCCCGCCCTCACTGACGATATTACCGGTATACACCTGCAGGCCGGGAAAACTGGTACTCATTGCCAGATGCAGGCCGGTATCAGGCGCGAACAGACTCGCGGCCGGTGCGTCATCAGAGTGATTTAATGCAAAATTATGATCATAGCCGCCCACCTGGTCGAACAGCTGGCAGCCTGGTCGCAGGTTATCTGCGATCCTACTGGGCGCACGGAAATCAAAGGGGGTACCGGCCACCGGTAACAGCGCGCCGGTGGGCAGCAAACTGGGATCTGCATCAGTGACGGCGTCGGCATTCACCTGCAAATGCTGGTCGCTCACGCCTCGCGCGTTGCCCAGTGTAAAGTAGGCGTGCTGAGTCATACTGAATGGGGTGGCCGCGGTGGTATCGGCAGCAATGGCCAGCGACAGGGTGTTATCGGCATGCAGTCTGTAGCAGGCAACCACGGTAACCGTGCCGGGAAACCCACTCTCGCCGTCAGCACTCACCAGACGCAGCTCTACCCCCACCGCATCGTCCTCAGTGATGGTGCTGGCCGTCCACAGCTGCTGGTTAAACCCGTTAAAGCCCCCGTGTAAGTGATGAGCACCGCCATTCACATCCACCTGATAGGACTCACCGTCCAGCGTAAACCGTCCGGCGCCGATACGATTGGCATACCGCCCCACCAGTGCGCCCTGATAACTGGTGTCCGCCAGGTATTCATCCAGCGAGGCAAAGCCATTCACACACTGATGCGGGTTCCCGTGCTTATCGGGGACCTGCAACGCGCGGATAATCCCGCCATAAGTAAGCACTTCCGCAGTCATCCCGGCATCGTTTTCCAGTCTGTAACAGTAAACAGGTTGCCCGTTTACGCGACCAAAGGGGTGTTCAGATACATGCATAGCAGCTCACTTAATTGACTATTCTGGCAATGAGGGTATACGTTTTCCACAAACAAATACAAGGCTGGCGTACGCCGCCCTTATCAAATCCGGTTAACATAGGGTAACCTTGG
>JBPEWW010000038.1:0-3925 GCA_052032275.1 Alteromonas sp.
GTAAATCTGTCTCGGCTAGCACCTCGCCTATGATCAACGCGCCAATTGGGGTTTTCGATGCCGGTTTTAGAACAAAGGTACAGCCTGCCGCTATGGCCGGCGCCACCTTGTGTGCCGCCAGATTAAGCGGGAAGTTAAATGGTGAGATAAACGAGCAGGGCCCGATAGGCACTTTCTTCGTCATGCCCTGATACCCTTTTGCCCGCGATGAAATCTCCAGATTAATCACTTCTCCGTTAATGCGTACCGACTCTTCCGAGGCGATACGAAATGTATCAATCAGCCGCGTCACTTCGCCTTTGGCGTCGTTAATCGGCTTGCCTGCTTCGATACACAGGGCATTGGCCAGTTCATCCGCCCGTTCTTCAAACCGTTTAACGCAGTGATCCAGCACGGCCTGACGCTCATAAGGTGTGGTCGCCGCCATCGCACTTTGCGCCCGCTCGGCGGCGGCAATCGCCTGGTCGATTACGTCGGCATCGGCCATGGCCACCCGGGTAGCCACCTCGCCGGTATACTTGTTGGTGACATCCAGATCGGTATTGGCAAACACGGCTTCACTTGCCAGGTAATAGGGATAGCTGTCCTTCATGATTGGTCTCCTTGCAGCTGTTGGCTGAGTTTGCGGATGGTACGGTTAAGGGTTTCATCATTCATACTGTAGTCCACCGGACAATCGACGACATGCACACCGGGGGTATCCAGACACTCCTGCACAATGGGCATCAACGCGTCAGTGGCGTCTACCCGCCACCCTCGCGCGCCATAGCTTTCGGCGTATTTCACAAAATCAGGGTTACCGTAGTCCAGGCCGAAGTTATCAAAATGCATGTGACTTTGTTTCCACTTAATCATGCCGTACGCATCGTCACGCAGGATCACCACCACCAGATCCAGGCCGAGCCTGACTGCGGTTTCCAGCTCCTGACTGTTCATCATAAAGCCACCGTCCCCACACACACTCAGCACTTTGCAGCCTGGATTAACCAGTTTGGCAGCGATGGCGGAAGGCAACCCTGCGCCCATGGAGGCCAGCGCATTATCCAGTAACAGGGTATTGGGCATATACGCCGGGTAATTGCGGGCAAACCATATTTTATAGACGCCATTGTCCAGTGTTACTATGCCGTCTTCCGGCATGACCTTGCGAATGTCTTTGACGAAGCGCTCCGGCAGAATCGGAAAACGGTTATCGTTTTCTGCTTCATCACGATGGTTTACATAGGCTTCGTGTACATCCAGATAAAAGTCCAGCTTCCAGTCTGACTGGGGCGTAATTCCCTCTTTGATTTGCCACAGGCTGTTGGCAATGTCGCCCACCACTTCCAGCTGCGGGAAGTACACCGGGTCAACGGCGGCGGGTTCGAAGTTGATATGAATGACTTTCATGCCGTCGTGGTGCATGAAAAATGGCGGCTTTTCTACCACATCGTGACCCACGTTTATAATGAGGTCAGCGCGGGAGATGGCCTGATGCACAAAGTCGCCGTCAGACAGCGCTGTATTACCCACAAACAGTTTGTCACGCTCGTCGAGCACCCCTTTACCCATTTGCGTCGTGATAAAGGGAATGCCGGTTTTATCCACAAATTCACGCAGCATCTTGGCCGTCAGCTTGCGGTTCGCCCCGGCACCTATCAGGATCACCGGTGATGTGGCTTCCTGTATCATTTCAATCGCGGCATTAATGGCTTTATATTCGGCGATAGGCCGGCGGGTCATGCTCTGTTTGAGCAGTGGCTGACTGGTCTGTTCGGCGGCAATATCTTCAGGCAGCTCAATGTGCACCGCCCCCGGACGTTCTTCGTGGGCAACCCTGAAGGCTTCCCGTACCACTGACGGTATGCGATCCCCACTGACGACCTGAGTGGTGTATTTGGTGATGGGCCGCATCATGTCTACCGCATCGATGACCTGAAAGCGGCCCTGTTTACTGGTTTTGATGGGCTTCTGGCCGGTAACCATCAGCATGGGCATGGCGCCTAACTGTGCGTAAGCGGCGGGCGTCACCAAATTGGTGGCACCGGGACCGAGGGTAGATAAACATACCGCCACTTTACCGGTCAGGCGTCCATAGGTGGCCGCCATAAAGCCAGCCCCCTGCTCATGCCGGGTGAGAACCAGCTTGATATTTGAGGTACGCAGGGATTCCAGCAGGTCGAGGTTTTCTTCGCCGGGTATGCCGAAGATGTATTCTACACCTTCTGCTTCAAGGGCCTTTACAAAAAGATCTGAGGCTTTCATTGCAGTAAACACTCCTTTTTACACGCGTTTGAAAAGACAAAGCTCAGCGTCACCGGATTGGCGGTGGCACACTGAAAAAAGACACACGCGTTGTTTGCTTAGTATCCGTACGCGACGCTCTGCTTTTTCGTTTACCCGCAATGTAAAAAGCCAGTATCGACACTGACATTTAGGCGCTACTGGCGTTGCTCCTGCTCCGCCTCGGCCAGTTTCTCCTCCCACCTCGCCAGCTTTTGCTGGGTTTCGCTGTCAACCCGGGCTTTATTCTGCTCTACCCACCAGCGCTCCATCAGACGGACATTTTTCTGGTTGGCTTTATAGAACATGTCAACCAGGTCACCCACCACAGGGATAAACCCCAGCCCAAAGTCAACGGCGGCATTACGCACCATGCTGGTTAGCAGCGGCTTAGGCACGCCCATGCTTTTTGCCAGCCAGATAATCCGAAACGAGGCCCCGAGCATCAGCGCATCGCCGGCCCCCGGGATAAGACCGATTAACGAGTCCAGGCCCACCCGCATTGGAATGACGGGCAGCTTGACCGCCGTATCCAGCAGGTTTGCCATTTTCTGAGCTTTACGCAGCGCCGCCGGGGCCTGCACACCATTACTCCCTGTGTCGTTATTCACCCGTTACTCCTTTGCTCCCTTTGCGCGGGCAAGTGCCGCCCGTTCCTGACTGTTATGGTCGATACGCCAGCCTGCTAAATTTTGCTCAACCAGTGTATGTAAAAAATCGATGTGGGCCTCGTCATCATTCAATGCTGCGATATACTCGTAACGCTCGCCACCGGCCTCTAAAAAGTAGTCGCGGTTTTCCTCACCAATTTCTTCAATGGTTTCCAGACAGTCTGCTGAAAAACCCGGACAGAACACCTGCACCGCCTTCACGCCCTGCTCCGGCATGGCTTTGAGCGTATGGTCGGTGTAGGGCTTCAACCATTCTTCGCGGCCAAAGCGTGACTGAAACGTGGTCAGGTGTTCATCGGGGCCCAGTCCCAGTGTCTCGGCGAGCAGCCGGGACGTTTTGTGGCATTCGCAGTGATACGGGTCGCCGTTCAGCAAATACCGTTTCGGAATGCCGTGGTAAGAAAACAGCAATTTGTCGGCGCGGCCTGCAGTTTCCCAGTGCGCGCGGATCTTATCCGCCATGGCATTAATATAGCCGGCTTCATCATGGTAGTGGGTAATAAAGCGTAATTCCGGGATCCACCGCCGGGCGGTAAAATCCCTGGCCAGTGCGTCAAATGTGGAGGCTGTGGTGGAGGCGCAGTATTGCGGATACAGCGGCAGCACCACGAGCTTACGTACCCCCTGCGCCAGCATGCGGTCCAGTGCAGATTTGATGGACGGGTTGCCGTAACGCATGGCGTAGTCCACCACGACATCATCGCCGTACTGTTCAGTCAGGCGCGCCGCCAGCTTTTTATGCTGGGCCTTGGTAATGGTCAGCAGGGGGGACCCCGCTTCCGTCCATACCGTGGAATACGCCTGTGCTGAACGTTTCGGGCGGATATTCAGGATCACAAAATTAAGAATACACCACCACAGGGCCCGCGGAACTTCAACCACGCGAGGGTCCGACAGGAACTCACGCAAATAGGGTTTGAGGGCTGCTTTGGTGGGGCTTTCGGGCGTCCCCAGATTAGTGATCAGCACGCCCAGCTTATCGGCTTGTGCGT
>JBPEWW010000380.1:0-4177 GCA_052032275.1 Alteromonas sp.
CTTGGCTTTGGCAATTTCCATAGCCTGTTCGGGCAGGCCTTTGGAGACCAGCTTGTCGGGGTGATGTTCAGCCATCCGCTTACGATAGGCACGTTTAATGGTTTTCTCGTCAGCGCTGTCACTGACACCAATAATTTTATACGCATCGGCCAGTGACTGGGTATCAGAATAGGGGCGCTGCTGATGCTGGCGGCGGCGCTGATGAGACTGCTGGCCGGCCTGACCTCGCTGCCGGAAGCGCAGTTCGGCTTCGAACATTGAGATCAGGTAATCCAGATCCCGGCGCCGGAAGCCCAGTATCCGGGCCACTTTTTCCAGCACATTGTACTCTTCCTGGGACAGCTGACCGTCTGCAAAGGCCGCCTGGATAAGGATCTCCAGAAACACCTGCAGGATATCACGACGCCCGTGACAGGCCTCATGCAGCCCCCGCAGGTTGTCCTGTAAGGGGAAATCCCGTGCTTTCCCTTCGCGAAAGGCTTCCTGCGCTTCCCGGCGGGCATCACCGGTCAGTCGCATATCGTCCATTAGCGTGGTGGCAATCTGAATTTCACGCTGCGTCACCTGGCCGTCGGATTTTGCCAGGTGACCCAGTGATGAAAACAAACTGTGAAAAAACACCGCCTGCTGCTGCAGACTGTCCTGATCAGCAAAGAAACGACCAAATCCCCCTAAGCGGCTAAAATCCTGACTGTATGCCTTGTCAAACAAATGCCCCACCACGAGCCCAATGATGGCGCCGGGGATTTTGAGAAACATAAAACCAAATACAAGACCGAGGATTTTTCCCCAAAACGCCATAGCACCTTGCTCCTGTTACTGAATACGGGTATCTCACTGACTGCCGGCCAGATACGGTGGCAAATCGGTCAGCGACTGCTGCTGAAAAATGTGGCCAAATGCACTATAACCAATGCGTCAGACAAAAAGAAGCCGCCCGGGATTGATGTTTTTTTTGCGCTACAGGTTGGTTATTACGCCATAAGCACTTAGAATTGGCGCAATACTCCTCTGCGGGCTACCAGGCCGTCTGTCAGTCGACGACGTTTTTTTTAGGGCACACAGTCAGCTTCCCGGGGTGCTCCCGGTACAATGCTGGCTGTCAGAATGAATACGGGCTACTCACCTGAGCATGAAAAAACACTGCGCCTTGCTGGTTCTGGCGGGTCTCACTACTCACACCGTTGCTGCGCAATCTGTTACTTCCGCATCCCCCCGCTCTGCACTGGAAACGTGTAGTGTTGAGCCCGTGCAGTTTTCCAGCCAGCAGCTGATGCCCCGCGGCCACGTGAAAGTCGAGGCCAACCGCACCGAAATTATCGATAACCAGGTGGCCCTGTTCTCAGGCAACGTCGACATTACGTCAGACAGCGCCACCATTCGCGCCAATCAGGCACAGGTCAACGAGAATGGCCGGGATATGTTCGCCGAAGGCAATGTGCAGTACCAGGATGCGCAACTGCGGGTTAACTCTGACGCGATTTCGCTGGATCAGACAACGGAGCGGCTGGAGCTTACCAATACCCGCTATCAGTTATCCGGTGTTGCCGGGCGCGGCGCGGCGGATAATATTTTGCTGGCTACCGATCAGGGCCTGATCCTCAGTGATGTCAGCTTTACCACCTGTCCGCCCGGTGATGAGGACTGGGCGATCCGTGCCAGCGAGATCAGCATTGAAAAGGGCACTGTCTGGGGCCAGGCCAAGCATACCCGGTTTTATCTGGGTGGGGTGCCGGTCTTTTATCTGCCGTACTTTGCCTTTCCGGTCAGCGACCAGCGCCAGACCGGGCTGTTATTTCCGGAGCTCACCAGTTCCAGCAATACCGGCCTGGATTATGAGCAGCCCTTTTACTGGAATATGGCGCCTAACTACGACATGACCATTTCCCCCCGGGTGATGAGCAAACGCGGTGTTCAGCTAAAAACCGAGTTTCGGTACTTAACAGAAGCCAGTTACGGCCAGGTTAATCTGGAATACCTGCCCAGTGACCGGGATCTCAGCAATGAGAGAGATCGCTACTTTTACCGTCTGGAACACCACGGTTTGCTCAGCGACAACTGGGAAATGCATGTGGATGTCAACGGCATGAGCGACGATAACTACATCCTTGATCTGGGCTCTGATTTTTATAACCGGGCAGACACCCATTTGTACCGCACCATGGCGTTTAACTATTATTCACCGTCACTGACGATGAATGTGGCATTGAAAGACTTTGTGGTGATTGGCGATTTCCCCAACACCTACCGGGCGTTGCCGGAAGCCCGGCTTAATTATACCACCGGCCTGGGTGACTACCTGGAGTTGCGGGTCGACTCCGAACTGGCCTACTTTGACAATTCGCAGGATACTGCGCCAGAGGCGCTGCGCTGGCATCTGGCGCCCACGCTGGCGGTGCCTTACCAGCGGCAGTGGGGTGAAGTTACCGCCGAAGCGACCCTCTTAAATACGTATTACCAGCAAGACAACATCACCGGTACCGGGCTGGAAGAGGAAGTCAATCGTACCCTGGGTCAGCTGCGCTTGTTTTCTGCCCTGTATTTTGAACGCGACACCCAATGGCTGGGTAACGGCTCTATCATGACCCTGGAACCCAAACTTCAGTACCTGTATACCTCCTATGAAGACCAGTCAGGCATTGGCACCTATGACTCCACCGCGCTGCTGACAGACGTGGATGGCCTGTTCCGCGGGCAGGAATTTACCGGCCTCGACCGGATCAGTGACAATAACCAAATCACGCTGGGGGTCACCAGCCGAATAATTGATAGTGCCAACCGGGAACAATTTGTGGTGAGCCTGGGTCAGATATTCTACCTTGAAAAAAATCGTCTGATTGCGGCAACCAAAGAAGAAGACCGTTCTGCTCTGGCCGGCGAAGTTGACTGGCGCCTGAGCAATACCTGGTATTTTCATACCGACATGCAGGTGACCACCGATACCGACAAAGTTGAGCGCAGTAGCGTTGCGCTGGAGTATCGGCGTGACAACGAAAGCCTGGTGCAGTTTACGCACCGGTTTGTCCGTGACCTGTCGGGAGAAATGATCGATCAGGCGGGCGTATCGGCCAGTTGGCCGGTGGCAAAAAACTGGCACCTGGTTGGCCGCACATACCGCGATCTGGAGCGTGACAGGAGTATCGAGAATTACTTCGGGGTCCAGTACGAGTCGTGCTGCTGGGCCATCCAGGTAGTGGCGCAGCGTTTTCTGAGTAACCGCTACGCCGCCGGCGGCATGCAGGCCAGCGATGAATACGAATCAGGTGTTTCATTGCAGTTCATTTTCAAGGGCATGGGGTCATCGGGCTCCAGTCGACGTATGCTGGAAGACGGCATGTTTGGCTATCGGCAGCCATATAGTTTAAATTAACCGCCCTGCGCAGGCCGACGTGGCATGCCAGGGAATCTAACAACTAAAAAGAGTGTGTATGAAGTTCTTATTTCGGGCATTGTGTTTAAGTGCGCTGCTGAGTTTTTCCTCTGTTGCGCAAGAGGTCATGCTGGACAAAGTGGCCGTGATCGTCGATCAGGGCGTTATTCTGGAGAGTGAAATCGAAGCGCTGGTTTCTGAGGTAAAAAAGAATGCGGCGCTCAATGATCAACAACTGCCGTCGGACCGTGCGTTGCGCACGCAGGCCATCGAGCGGTTGATCATGAAAAGCCTGCAGATGCAGATGGCCGAACGCATGGGGATCCGTATCAGCGATCCACAGCTTGAGCAGACCATTGCTAATATTGCGGCTAATCAGAACGCCAGTATTGAAGATTTACGTTTTCAGCTGCGTGAAGAAGGCGTGGCTTATGAAGACTACCGCGAAAATATTCGTGAAGAAATGATCATGGGCGAAGTGCGTCGTGCCAATGTGCGCCGACGCATTTACATTACCGACCAGGAAGTGAATACCCTGGTTGGCCTGATGGAAGAGCAAGGCGCCGAGCAGGCAGAATACCGGTTAGGCCACATCCTGATTGGCTTTCCCCCTGAGCCGGGTGACGACGACGTCGCCGAAGCCAGGGATCGTGCGGACAAGGTGCTGGAACTGCTTAACGGCGGTTCAGACTTTGCAAAAATTGCGCTGGCTTCATCATCGGGCTCCGAGGCACTGGAAGGGGGCGACATGGGCTGGCTGAATATCAACTCCATGCCGACCCTGTTTGCCGAGGCCGTACAAGGTAA
>JBPEWW010000381.1:0-12406 GCA_052032275.1 Alteromonas sp.
CCCCAGACACCGGTTGCCCGGCCCAGCCAGCTATTCGATATTTTCCCCAGTGCGTCAACCATGTTTGACCGGGTCGACCGCCCGATGATCAGCTCCGCCATCAATACCGGGTATGCCAGAACAAACGCCAGCAACAAGTAGACAAGCACGAAGGCAGCCCCGCCGTTACTGGCCACCTTGGTAGGAAAGCCCCATATATTGCCCAGTCCCACTGCAGACCCTGCCGCAGCCAGTACAAACCCAATCCGAGAGGAAAACTCGCCTCTGATAGCCATGACTAACGCCCTTTTATTATTGTTTTATCTGGATTTTATTATTTCAGACACAAAAAAAGGGCTGGCGTTACACCAGCCCTCTTTCACACTATTTTAGTTTTGTGTGATCGCGTACTTTCCTGTTTCGATGAGGTCGTAGGTAATGTTTGCCGCCTCATCGAGGAACGGATCCACCTCTTCTAAGTCTTCCGGCAGGTCATCCATTTTTTCAATTGGATCTTTACCCAGCCGTTTCAGACGCTCATTGGTGCGGGCCAGTTCTTTATCCTGTGCCTCTTCTTTCTCGGCAATTCTTTCTGACTTCACCAGTGAAATGTATTTGCGATCTTTGTTTTCGTTGTATTCATCAATATCTTCGTAGATATAGGCGAATTCAGGGTCTTGCATAATACGTTTATTATGCTTCGCGGTCAGCACGTCCAAAGCATTTTTACCGTCACCAAACGTAGTGTAGTTCGCCCGGTTTATGCTGTCCCAGGGTAATGCGGTATCTTCCTGACTTTCGCCCCACTCTGCCGGATCGATGGCTGACGGATACAGAATGTCTGGCACTACCCCTTTATGCTGCGTACTGCCGCCGTCAATGCGATAGAATTTAGCGATGGTGAACTGGACGCTGCCTAACGGGTTATCATACAGATCATAGATACGTCCCAGGCCGCGGTGCTGCTGCACGGTCCCCTTACCAAAGGTCTGTTCACCGATGATCAACGCACGGTTGTAGTCTTGCATGGCAGCCGCGAAAATCTCAGAGGCTGATGCACTGTAACGATCGACCAGCACAGTAAGTGGCCCATCATAGGACACGACGCCATCGGTATCCCGGTTTACGCTCACCTTGCCCTCACCGTAACGGATCTGCACCACCGGACCTTTCTCGATAAACAAGCCGGTCAGTAGCGTGGCTTCAGTCAGCGAACCGCCACCGTTGCCCCGTAAATCTACAATCACGCCCTTCACGTCCTGCTTTTTCAGCGTGTCGAGCTCTTTTTTTACATCTGCATGCAGGTTGTTATAGAAACTGGGGATAGTGATGACCCCCAGCTTTTCGCCGGCATGAGGACCGGTATCCGGTACGTAAACCTCAGATTTAGCGGCACGGTCTTCCAGCTTAATTTTATCCCGGGTAAGGCTTACCACAGACATGCTTTTCGACTCAGTGGCGCCTTTTTGCACCTGTAACCGCACTGTACTGCCCTTCGGCCCTTTAATTAATTCGACCACTTCATCCAGGCGCCAGCCAATTACATCAACAAATTCCTCGTCGTCCTGCGCCACACCCACAATTTTGTCTTCGGGTTTCAGGGCATCAGATTTATCTGCCGGACCACCGGGAACGATGCTTTTAATGACGGTGTAGTCTTCTTCACTCTGTAACACCGCACCGATCCCCTCAAATGAAAGATTCATTTCCATCTGAAAACGATCGGCATTGCGGGGGGATAAATAGCTGGTATGCGCCTCAATACTGCGGGCAAAAGAATTCATCACGGTTTGAAATACGTCTTCGCTCTGCGCTTGCTTCAGGCGTTTTATCGCCCGGTTATAGCGCTTCTCAAGGAGCTCTTTGGCTTCGTCCCAGGTTTTGTCCGCCAGCACCAGATTCAGCGCATCATACTTCACGCGCTGACGCCAAAGCTCATTTAATTCGGCTTGAGTTTCAGGCCACTGGGCATCTTCACGGTCGTAGTAAAACTTGTCGTCTTCCTGTTCAAAGTCGAACGGTTTTTCAAGCAGGCTCAGTGCATACTCAAAGCGCTCAATACGACGCTGAGCACTCTTATTGTACATGTCATAGGCAATGCTCAAATTGCCACGACTTAACGCATCGTCGAAGTCATCTTCGTACTGTTTGAATTCCTCGATATCTGACTTCAGCATAACCTGTTTGTTATGATCCAGGGATTCAAGGTAGCGTGCGAAGATTTCTTCGGACAAGGCATCATCCAACGAGATTTCCTTGTAGTGTGCACGGGTAAACAATGCGCTGACACGCTTAGCTGCCACACTATGCTGTGTTTCCTGTTGTAATACCGGTAGGTTTTCTACATCGGGAGTTGATGTCACAGCGCCTGCGCCTACACCTACAGAAAGGAAAGCACTGGCAATGGAAATTCGTAGGATATCTTTCATTTTACGACCTCTTGGAACGAGCCAAACGTAAAGCCTCTGGAGTGACTTTGACGACCATGCCTGAATCAAGTTGTACGTGAATACCGTCTTTGGCAATTTCGGTAATGACCGCTGGCATAGGCGCTTTGCCTAATTTAACAGTCACTGCCGTACCTTGCTTGAGATCTTCATCGGTCAACTTTGCAGGCGGTGTCTTATTTGGTCTGTTAATTTTCGGTTTAGTTCCACGGTCGCCATCAGATTTTGGCTTCGCCTGCGGCGAATCACCGTTTTGGCGACCAGGGGGACGTTTATTCTGTGTCTTTGGCGAAGCCTGTTGCCTGGCCTTACGCTTTTCTGCCGCTTTTGCTTTGCTTTCTTCCAGCTGCTGCCGGGCATGTTCAGCGTGTTCTTTTTCAATCACATCGCCAGGCTTGCCGTCAAGGTCGACCCGATGGGCACCTTCTTTAATGCTGTGCAAATAGCGCCAGCTATTGGTGTAATGCCGCAGCGTCGAGCGCAGCATGGTCTTGCTGACGCGCTCGTCTTCTTCAAGCCGGCCGGCCAAATCCTGAAATATGCCAATTTTCAGTGGCTGAGCTTCGCCCTCTACTGAAAAACAGTTTGGAAATGTCTGTGCAAGAAAGGCGATGACTTCCTTACTGCTTTTAAACTTCTCTGGTGATTCCATTAATGATATCTAATATGGTCAATATAATTCGTTATTGTCCGAATCATCCCAAGTTGCCAGCGTGTGGTCAACCCAATCGAGCAATTCATCGTCTTCAATATCCATTAAATTGCGGTCTCGCTGCCATGATTCCCAGCAAAAGTGCAAAATTCGCTCAAGACGCTCAGTTTCTATCTCTTCTTCTGCCCGGTCATAAGCGGCGTGAAGAATAAAATTCAACCGGTCTGAAGCTTCATACGGATCTTCATGAACATCGTTCATATCTTCTGGTGTGGAAAGAACCACCTGGATATCTACGCTGTACTTCATAATTTACTGCTGGCTCTCAATCAGTACGTTAGCAATGGCCACCAGGCCCTTTTCGTCTTCTTCGTCAAAGCGGCTAAAACTGGGGCTGTCGATGTCCAGGACACCAAGCAGCTCATTATTAAGCACGAGTGGCACAACAATTTCAGAATTGGAGGCCGCATCACAGGCAATATGTCCCTCAAATGCATGCACATCAGCAATGCGTTGTACTTCCTGCGTTTGGGCGGCTGTACCACACACGCCTGCTCCCATGGGGATCCGAATACAGGCAGGCTGGCCCTGAAAGGGGCCCAGCACCAGTTGCGAGTCTTTATAAAGATAGAAACCGGCCCAGTTTACATCGTCAAGATAATTGAACAGCAGCGCACTCAGGTTAGCCATGTTAGCGATGAGATCCCGCTCGCCACTGACCAGGCTGCGTGCCTGAGCCAATAATTGTTCGTACTGTTGTGATTTCAATGCTTTACCTTTTTACTGTTGGATAGAAAACGACACGTTTAGCCGTGCCTGCACCTGCTGCTGTCCCGGCAATGCCGAAGCACCACTCTCTGCCGCCCGAGATTGCATCATCGGGACGGGCATCGCGCCGCCAGCCTCGGAAACTGTCAGTACCTCACCCAGTGATACACCAAGTTCAGCAGCCAGCAGGCTGGCTCTGGCCCTGGCGTCCCTGACAGCGGCGAGCAGTGCCTTGTCATACGCCCCATCCTGTTGACTGGACGTAAACCGGAAACTCTGGATTTGATCGACCCCGCGAGCCAGCACGCCATCGATAATAGTATCATAGCTGGTAATGTCAGAGTGGGATATCTGCACTTCGCGGCTCAGGGTAAAACCACTTTGCTGACGGCCCTGGGGCGAGTTTTCGTAACGTGGATGAAGGTCAATTTGCATCGACTGAATGTCGGTGTCTGCAACCCCCTTAGCCTGTAAAAAAGCCACCACATCCTCAACCTCATGGTTAAGCCGCTGACTGAGTTTCGCCACCGTCTCTCCGCTATTGGTAAATATAAACGTGACAGTATAGCCATCGGGTGTCACTGTGACTGCTCCCTCGCCCTGAACATAAATAGCCGGAGCCGCGCTGGATTGCGCGATGGCGTGGGCAACCGGCACTGTCAGTAACAGCGCTGCAGCGCATAATTTCAGTGCATTTTTCATACTTTCCTCCATGCTTCAGACACGCACAGCGTGATGGTCGCTGGCTGAATCGGTGCTGAATAAGCCCGCCAGATACTCAGCCGAAAAACCAGTAGCTCACACCGATAGCCGTGAGTATACCAGCGAGATCTGCACTCAAACAGCAGGCTACCGCATAACGCGAATGCTTAATCCCAACTGCGCCAAGATATACGGCAAGTACATAAAAGGTAGTTTCGGTAGACCCCTGCAACACTGAGGCAAGACGGCCGGCAAAGGAGTCGGCGCCATGGAACTGCATGGTTTCAATCATCATAGCGCGCGCCCCGCTGCCACTTAGCGGTTTCATCAACGCAGTAGGCAGTGCGTCCACAAACCGGGTATCCATACCAAGCATGGCGACCAGACTACCGATGCCCTGCATAACAGCTTCCAGCACCCCACTGGCGCGTAACATGCCGATAGCAATCAGCATGGCAATCAGGTAGGGAATGAGTGTTATTGCAACGTCGAAGCCTTTTTTAGCGCCCTCAACAAACTCTTCGTAGCCATTAACACCCCGCCGCCATGCCGTCACCAACACCACGATAATAAAGGAAAATAGCAGTACGTTAGCGACAATGGCTGACTGGCTGGCCAGCACTTCAGAGGCCAGTTGCCCGAAATAAAGCACAATTGCCGCGAGCAACGAGAAAGCAGCCAGCAGATAGAGCATAATGACCCGGTTGAGTAAATTTGTTCGCTGAACCAGGCAGGTAACCAGTAAACCTACCAGTGTGGAGGCACTGGTGGCCAGTAAGATGGGGACAAATACATCGGTGGGCTGAGATGCGCCCTGCTCTGCCCGGTACAGGAAAACCGCAATCGGAAACAGGGTAACAGATGAGGTATTAAGAACCAGAAACAGGATCTGGCTATTGGTGAGGGTATCTTTTCGGGGGGCCAGCGTCTGCATATCCTGCATGGCTTTGATGCCAAATGGCGTGGCGGCATTGTCGAGTCCCAGCAGGTTAGCCGACATATTCATGGTAATACTGCCTAAGGCGGGGTGATGGCGGGGAATATCGGGCATGACCCGGCATAAAAACGGCGCCAGTACCGACGCAATGCGATCCACTAAGCCAGAACACTCCGCCACCCGAAACATGCCCAGCCAGAAAGCCAGCACACCAATCAGGCCAATGGCAATTTCAACACTTAATGTCGCCATTGCGGTAACGGCGTCCATTACCTGTTGAAAGCTGCCTGGGTGATCATTGAATAATGCTTCGTAACAGGCAGCAACAAATGCTGAGACGATAAATAACAGCCAAATCCGGGATAACATCTACTTTAACCACTTATGTCCATGGCGGTAAGTGTACAGGATTTGATAATAAACTCAGCTGCTTATGTTATTTTAAAACGTTAGCATAATGCGCGCTTCAGGGCTGCCAGGCAATGGTCGATGTTACGGGGCTTACACGCATACCCCATCAGCCCGATGCGCCATACCTTCCCTGCAAAATCGCCCAGACCGGCGCCGATTTCAAGATTATTTTGCTCCAGCAACTGTCGACGGACGGCCGCATCATCTACGCCCTCTGGAATTTTCACTACATTGAGCTGTGGCAACCGGTATTCAGGTGCAACGGCCAACTCCAGACCTAGTGCTGCCAGTCCGTCGGCTAATTGCTGATGGCCATTTACATGGCGCTGCCAGCTGGCCTCCAGTCCCTCCTCCTGAAGCATCCGCAGCGATTCATGGAGCGCATAAATGCTATTGACCGGTGCGGTATGGTGGTAAGCCCGCTTGCCGCCCTTGCCCCAGTACCCCACAATCAGATTCATATCCAGAAACCAGCTCTGTACCGGTGTGCTGCGTGAACGGATCTTCTCGACCGCCCGTTCACTGAACGACACCGGCGATAATCCGGGAACACAACTCAGACACTTTTGGGAGCCTGAGTAAACCGCATCAATGCCCCACTCATCCACCGCTAACTCAATACCACCCAGCGAGGTTACCGCATCCACGATAGTCAGACATTGATATTGTCGGGCGAGACTGCACAGCGCCTGGGCGTCATTCCTCACGCCGGTGGAGGTTTCAGCATGGACAAACGCCACTGCGACTATACCTTTATTGGCCTTTAATGCATCCTCGACTTTCTGTAGTGATGTCTGATGTCCCCATGGGTCCTCCACAATGACCGGCTCGGCCCCCATACGGGTAACATTTTCCACCATACGGTTGCCGAATACGCCATTAACGCACACCAGCACTTTCTCACCAGGCTCGACCAGGTTAGCAAAACAGGCTTCCATACCCGCTGAACCGGGTGCGGATACCGGCATTGTCAGGGCATTTGACGTTTTAAATGCATACTGCAGTAACGCTTTGGTTTCATCCATAAGCGATATAAATAGTGGATCCAGGTGACCCACGGTGGGACGTGCCATGGCGTTGAGCACCTGAGGAGGAACGTCGGAAGGTCCCGGCCCCATAAGCGTTCTTTCCGGAGGCATAAATGACGAAGGCTGAGTCATGGTTGGTCCTTACTGTTTGCTAGCGACAGATCAACATTCTTGCAAGCTAGCGTGCGAAGGACAACACACTGTGTTGAACATAACTCTAATGAATGGTAGCAATGACAAAATTACAGTACCGGTAAGACTGGATAGAATGTGTGCAAGCTGTGCATATTCTGTGCACTTGTAAAATGGTGATCAGACCAGTCTGAAGTGCTTGAATTATCAAGTCTGTTGATAAATAGACTAAGTCTCTGATAAACTTTCGTATAATTTTTAGCAAAATTGTTTATAAATTGTGCGGAAGTGGGCTATGATTACTATCCGTTTTAAACAATTTGCATGAACTTCTCCCTTGCAATAGTTAGCGCACGGCTCAGCAATGAGCCATTCCCCTAGGCCCAGAACGTGAGTTCTGGGCATTTTTTATGGGACAAATAAAAGCTAAATGAATGCGCCAGGATCACTTAATGCTGACAACTCTTCAGCAAAGCGGCGCCCATTGGCGGTGTAATGGTCGGCAGATGCCTGAAGTTTTTCTGCCACCGCCGGCTCAAGCGACCGCACTATCTTGCCAGGTGAGCCCACGACTAATGAATAGTCCGGGACTTCCATGCCTTCGGTGATCAGGGTATTGGCGCCCACAATACAAAACTTACCCACTTTCGCGCCATTTAATACCACGGCGTTGATGCCAATAAGACTGTAGTCACCAATTTCGCAACCGTGCAGCATTGCCTTATGGCCAACGGTGACGCCCGTTCCCAGGCGCATCGTAATACCTTCATCGGTATGCAGCACACTTCCGTCCTGAATATTGGTTTTGTTACCTATCTGAATGGGCGCCATGTCGCCACGGATGACCGCATTAAACCAGACACTGGCATGTTCACCCAGCGCGACCTGACCAATAACATGGGCGCCGGGTGCGATGTAGACATTGTCGCTTATGTCCGGGTGGAGATCTCCAAGTGCATATATCATCAACGACTCCCGTTAATCGATTTTGCGCATCAAGCCTTCCTGCATGGTCGAGGCTACAAGCTCACCTTGCTGATTAAATAGCTGGCCCTTTACGATGCCCCGGGCATTGCCACTGAACGGACTTTCCATGGCATAAAGTAACCACTCATTCATATCAACCGGACGATGAAACCACATGGCATGATCGATAGTGGCAATCCGCAGGCTTTTATCGGTGACAGCTATGCCATGGGGCTGTAATGACGTACTCAGAAAATGGTAATCAGACGCATACGCCAACGCAGCCTGATTCAGGCTGGCCTGGGGTAACAGTGCGTCCCGGGAGCGCATCCAAATATAGCGAACAGGTGCACGCTTGACTGCCTGATAGGAATTTGCAGCTTCGACAGTGCGGATGTCTACTGGCTTGTGATAGCTCAGCGCCTCCTGCATGGGCTTGGCCATCTTCTTAAAGTTAGCTTCGTAAAAGGCAATATCGGGCTGAACCTCTTCAGGCGCGGGTACAGCCGGCATCTCTGCATGCTGATGATGCATGCCCTCTTCCGGTATCTGGAAGGAGGCTGTCATGTAAAAGATATTTCTGCCATCCTGAATAGCTTTTACCCGCCTGGCAGAAAAGCTGCGCCCGTCACGGACAATTTCCACATCGTAAACAACCGGCTTCTGGGCATCACCGGGCAGCAGAAAGTACGTATGGAAAGAGTGCGCCACTCTGCCTTCTTCCACGGTTTGGTATGCGGCTGCCAGGGCCTGCCCCAGTACCTGGCCACCAAACAGGGCTCGAAAACCCAGGTCCCAGCTTTGTCCGCGGAACAGGCCCGCTTCGATTTTTTCCAGTTCAAAAAGTGATGCGAGTTTTACCTCTGACATAAGTTGGTTTTGCTCCTGCTAATTCAATTTTGGGTTACGCGGGTAATATTTGTCCGGTAACTGGGCTTTATGGTCGAAATACCGGGTATCTTTGTAGGGTAGTTTCATAAAACCGGAAATGCCCAGACCGTCGATGCGCGGCACCAGCGCGACGAGTTTTTGCAACAAGTCACGAAACCGGTCCTCCTGATTATGATCAAGTAACATATAATAACTGTGGATCTTCAGGTGAGTGGCCAGGGCTTCGAAGATGATGCAACCAGTATGATGGATTGTGTTTAACTCTTCCAGTACTGCCATTATCGCTGTGGGAAGTTTCAGAAGTTCATCAGGATCATCCCCGTCCTCAAAATAGGAATGGGTTCGACTCTCGTCTTTACTTAACGCGACCCGCGACAATTCAAAGGGTATATGACAGTCCGCTGCAGGGATGAACGGGTCCTGTTCGTCATCTCGCTCCACATGGATAGTATCTTTAGCATTGAACATACAACACTTAAAAATACCGCTTCGATGGATTGCTCTGGCCAGTGTGATCACGTTATTCACCGCCTGCTCAAACGCCGTTTTCAATGCGGGATCATACAGATTGAGACTGGAGTCGACATAAATGCCATCAGGCTCCCAGCGAATAGCCAGCCCCCCTACCACCGGGTAACGCCCCAGTCTGCTTACCGCAGCAATAAACCCTTTTTCGGTCTCGCCCATGCCCTGCAGATAATTCTTATAATAGCGGTCGAACTGCGCATCGTTTACATATTTAAGTTCGGTGTCGGCATCCAGGTTCTCCTGGCGTAAAAAAGACTTTCGCGATGAGTAGACGACCGTCTCTATTTCACTCGCAGACTGGCCAATCCAGGTGGGAATGAGGGCCTGATAGCTGACCGGTATATCGTCGGTGAAAACCAGCTGCCGCAATACATGCAAATTTTTGAAAAAATAATCGCCGCCCTGACGGCGCTTTTGGGCATCGTCACTGAGCATGTAGTCAAGAATGTTCGCGAGCATTTTGGGTAAGCCCAGTGACAAGGGTGTGATCACCTTGCGCCCGTATCGACTGGACTGACCGGAAGCCAATGCATACAGCGTACTCGCCATGCCCTGCTCATCAAACCGCGGTGAGGAAAGTGCCCCGTTGAGCTGATCTTCGCCGATAAAATAAACATCACCCAGCCGCGCATTAGTCTGGTGAAGCTCTCCGGACATCAGATCCATGACATTATTGCCTACGTACTGTCCCGTCGCATCGGTCTGGGCAAATACCGACGAGCCCCAGTCAATCAGACCTACGGTTTCTGTTGCCGCATTCCAAACCAGGTTTGAAGGCTTAATATCGCCGTGAACCAATGGCTTGGTAGCACCTTTTTCCCTGAAATTACGCAGATACTGCAAAATTTCGCCCAGTTGCACGGCCATCTTTACAATGAGCCTGGGCGGCAGCGGCCCCTGTTGCAGGCTGACTTTTTCAAGGTCATCGCCAATAGCCCGGTGCATTACAAGGATGGCCTGCTTACCAATTTGCTGAAATTCTACCAGAGGCGGGATCAGCGGGTGGCGGGCATGCCCCAGCATAAACGCCTCCTCTTCCAGGCGATCCTGGATATGCTGGGGAAGGTTAACCCGTGAAAACTTAAACACGTGCTCTTCGCCAGCCGGGGTCTCCCCTGCGAATGCAAAGCCAAACGCACCTTTACCAATCATTTCTATATTTGCATACCCAAGGTGTTCCAGCTGAGCCTTACACAATTGCACCCAGTCTTTAAACTTTTTCGCGTCGGCATGAGAAAGCAAATAGACCGACTGATCTTCAGGAATATAAAAATGTTTAAGGGCCTTGGGCTGGTTCACGTCAGGCCGGTTCCGTCTTCAGCCAGCTTACTTCGGTTGCGGCCTTGTCCGCTAAGACCGGTGCCAGGCACGCCAGCGCGGCGGCGACCGTCTTATCCAGCTGCCATGATGGATTTAAGACACACACGCCAGAGCCATACATGCCCGTGTCGGCACTATTGTCGGCAACAATGAGATCGGCATAGAAAGCTGTATACGCTAATTCGGCCAGTTTCTGACGCATCGTTTCACTAGCTCCGGCTTTTTTACCCGCCCGGGCTGATAGCAACGGATACCACACAACAATCTGCGCCTGTGGCCAGCGTGCCAGCGTTGCCGCAACCGTCTCCACCACTTCTTGATATTCTTCCAGCCGTTCGTACGAAGGGTCGATAAGCGCTGCACCACGATTCGGTTTCGGCGGGGCCATGGCGACGAGACCTTTCAGGCCATCCCGGTAATCAAGGTGGACATTCCCCTCACCACGGCGGGTGAGATGACGATTTAATTTTTCATTTTCAGCAGGGTGCAGTTCCATAGCGTGCAGCGTATCCCCGGCCCTCAATACATCGGCTGCCAGCGCGGGAGACCCCGGATATTGGCGCTTGTGGATATAGTCAGCGCATAATGCCAGGTAACGCGTAACCAGCGTGTTGTCGAACGATGTATCACATAGCCTCATAATACCCGTTTCAAACTCAGCGGTTTTCTGGGTTTCGCTTGCGTCAAACTGATACAGGCCTGCACCTGCGTGAGTATCAAACAGTGTGAATGGCTTCGCTTTATTTTGTAGGTATTCGATAATGGCGACCCAGCAGACATGCTTAATGACGTCTGCATGATTGCCGGCATGGTAGGCGTGTTGGTAGCTGAGCACGGGCATCCTGATAACAATTCAGATTGGCCCATAGTGTAGCGTAGCCCTGTCTGCTAACAAACAGGAAAATGCGCTTCCGTCGCCGGAAGCGCATTCGCTGATTATTTTAAATGCATCAGCATTGTTGCAGGGTGTTGCAGGTAGGAACACCACAGGTTGTTGAAGCGGACCATGGTGGCCCCATCAATAACCCGGTGATCGCCTGACCAGTTCACCATCATAATATTATGTGCTTCGACATTGCCCTGCTCATCGAAGCGTGGCAGCGACTGGGTTTTACCCAGCGCCACAATGGCCGCCTCCGGCTTATTGATGACCGGCGTTGCTGTCATTCCGCCAATAGCACCAATATTGGAGATACTGATAGTACCGCCTTTAAGGCTGTCGCCATCCAGCTTACCTTCACGCGCCTTATCAATGATGCTCTGCATCTGTTCGGCAATTTCAAATAAACTCAGATCCTGGACCCGCTTAATATTGGGCACCAGCAAGCCGATTTTAGAATCAACGGCAAAACCAATATTGTGATCATCAAAGAATGTTTGCTCAGTGGCATCGTCATTTAACTGACTGTTGATTTGTGGAAACTCTGTGAGTGCCAGCGACAGTGCTTTCACAAAGAAAGGCATAAAACTCAGCTTTACATTGCGCTTTGCAAATACAGGCTTAAGTTCTTGTCGCAGCGCAATTAAAGCATCCATGCGCAACTCGTCACTGACAGTAAAGTGCGGGATCGTGTGCACTGAAGCCGACATCTGCTTGGCCATCGCCGCCTGTATTCCCCGAACCTTCTCTGTCCGGGTATGGCCT
>JBPEWW010000382.1:0-4500 GCA_052032275.1 Alteromonas sp.
CCTGACGCTGGCACGCCAGGTGGCGTGGCAGGGGAATGGGTGACCGGCGAGTAACCGGCATACCAGGATACGCGATGCATCCCGCACCTTACCGTCAGCCCAATAAAAAAGCCGCCTGAGAGCAGGCGGCTTTACACTACATGACAGCCAGGCTGCCCGTTAATCAGTTACAGGATGAAGCGTGACAGATCTTCATCGTCGACCAATGATTCCAGATGCTGGTTCACGTAGTCCGCATCGATAGAGAACGACTCGCCGGCTTTCTCGGACGCATCATAGGAGATGTCTTCCATCAGACGTTCCAGCACCGTATGCAGACGGCGGGCACCGATATTTTCGGTCCGTTCGTTCACCTGCCACGCCGCTTCCGCTATCCGCTGGATCCCGGACTCGGTAAAGGTGACATCGACGCCTTCGGTTTTCATCAGCGCAATATACTGCTCGGTCAGCGAGGCACTGGGCTCAGTAAGAATACGTTTAAAGTCTTCCACTTTCAGTGCAGCCAGCTCAACCCGGATTGGCAGCCGTCCCTGCAACTCAGGGATCAGGTCCGACGGCTTACTCATCTGGAAGGCACCAGAGGCAATAAACAAAATGTGATCGGTTTTTACCATGCCGTGTTTGGTAGACACGGTTGAGCCTTCCACCAGCGGCAGCAGGTCTCGCTGCACCCCTTCACGGGATACATCACCACTTTGGTTGCCTTCCCGTTTGCAGATTTTATCAATTTCATCGACAAACACTATGCCGTGCTGTTCTACTGCTTCGATGGCTTTTTCTTTCAGATCTTCCTGATTGACCAGGCGGGCCGCTTCCTCTTCAATCAGCAGCTTCATCGCCTCTTTGATTTTCAGCTTCTTTTTCTTGGTCTGCGAGCCAGAGAGGTTTTGGAACATCCCCTGCAGCTGGTTGGTCATCTCTTCCATCCCCGGCGGCGCCATAATTTCTACGCCCATCTGCTGCTGCGCGACGTCAATTTCGATTTCCTTGTCATCGAGCTGACCTTCCCGCAGTTTTTTACGGAAATTCTGACGGGTACCGCGATCTTCCACCTCTTCCCTTTTGCCCCAGGCATCTTCAGGCGGCGGCAGCAGGACATCCAGAATGCGTTCCTCCGCGGCTTCCTCAGCGCGGAATTTGACTTTCTGCATCTCCTGCTCTTTGGTCATCTTCACGGCGATATCCACCAGGTCGCGGATAATGGTTTCGACTTCCTTACCCACATAGCCGACTTCGGTAAACTTGGTGGCTTCTACTTTAATAAAAGGCGCGTTAGCCAGCTTGGCCAGACGCCGGGCAATTTCCGTTTTACCGACCCCGGTGGGGCCAATCATCAGAATATTTTTTGGCGTCACTTCCTGACGCAGTGTCTCTTCCAGCTGCATCCGGCGCCAGCGGTTTCGCAGTGCAATCGACACAGCCCGTTTCGCTTGTTGCTGACCAATAATGTGACGGTCTAGCTCATGAACAATTTCACGTGGAGTCATTTCAGACATGGAGAACCCTTTTCTTTACAGGTGCCAGACGGCACCCCGACAGCCTGTGGCTGGCGGTTAATAATCTAGTGTTTCGACGGTTTGGCACTGGTTGGTGTATACGCAGATATCACCCGCAATGCTCAAACTTTTCTCAGCGATATCTTTCGCCGACAGGTCGGTATTGGCCAGCAGCGCTGTGGCGGCTGCCTGGGCATAGGGGCCGCCTGAGCCAATGGCAATCAAATCGTTTTCAGGCTGCACCACATCACCGTTGCCGGTAATGATAAAGGAGGCGGTTTCGTCAGCCACCGCCAACAGCGCCTCCAGGCGGCGTAGTGCGCGGTCAGTACGCCAGTCTTTAGCCAGCTCCACCGCCGCTTTGGTCAGGTGGCCCTGGTGGGCTTCCAGCTTTGACTCAAACCGTTCGAACAAGGTGAACGCGTCGGCGGTGCCTCCGGCAAATCCGGCCAACACCTTGTTGTGGTAAAGACGGCGAACTTTTTTGGCATTGCCCTTCATGACGGTATTGCCTAACGATACCTGGCCGTCACCGGCAATCACCACCTGATTGTCTCTTCTCACTGATACGATAGTAGTCACGTATACTCCCGTTTACTTGGGTTTGCACCCGAAGGTGTAAAGGATTGATGAAAACGAAATGGGGCAGGCGGCAACGTTTTCAAGTGCTGACGCCCGACATTTGTGGCCCGGTTTGCCCGCAGCCAGGGATTTTAAGGAGAAAACTGCCGTGCGGTGTGCTGCCCGCAGGCAGCACAGCAGGGATTTACAGGTTCCAGTACCAGATTTGGCAGGTAGAAATATTCACTTTGCGCAGGCTGTGTTTAGCCCGCTCTGCGTCACGCTTAGCATCAAACGGCCCCAGGATCACCCGGAACCAGTCGCCATTGCTGCCGCTGCTCGGCCGGATTTGAGCTTCTAACCCCTGAAACGCGATCTTGGCCTTCATTTCTTCGGCCTGCGCCCGGGTGCGGAACGACGCACACTGCATCAGATAGCGTTTATCGGACTTTTCCTGTTCCGCCACGTCCACTTCCACCTCATACCCAGGCAGGGTTTTAATGTATTCCCACTCTTCCTCAGGCAGCTCCGGTAACTCATCCTCTGCAGGCGCGACTGAGCGGGTCACCGGGGCATCCGGCTGCGACTCAGCGGCATCCTTGATGGACCACAGAAACACCGCAAAGCCAATCAGCAACAGGATCACAATGGCCAGCTTGACCCGTGCGTACGGCGTAATAGCGTTACCTTTAGCGGGCTTGCGGCGTTTCGGTTGTTGTTTTTTCTGCGGCGCACGGCCACGAGAGACATAATCACGTTGTGCCATAAACGGCGTACTTTCCACTACTTTAATTGAGACTTCAGCGACCACAGCCATCACTGACCCGGTTCGCAACACTGGGGTCAGTGTACCCGCATTCAGGGAGAATTGCTGCTTAGTTTATAACCAAAAATGCCGTTAACTGAAATCGGTGGGATCAATGTCCACCGACCACCGCACCCGGTTTGCCAGCCGGTGACTGGCGAAATGCGGCATGGCCAGACGCAGCGCATCGTGCAGCGGTTTTCGCCGTGCGTGCTGGCACACCAGCATAAACCGAAACCGGCCCTGGCGCTTTTCCATCAGCGTTGGCACCGGCCCGATGAGGGTGACGGCAGCGTCCTGCTGCAACACCGTGCGGCAGGCCGTCAGAAAATCAAACGCCTGGCGGCCGTCAGTGGCTTCCGCGCGGATCACCAGCTGACTGGTGAACGGGGGTAACGCAGCCATCTGTCGCTCCGCCAGCGCCTGACGCGCGAAGTGACCGTACCCATTGTGAACCAAATCCAGGAGTAACGGATGGTCCGGGTTGTGGGTCTGCAACCACATTTCCCCGGGCTTACTGGCCCGCCCGGCCCGTCCGGCCAGCTGCGTCACTAGCTGGGCCAGTTTTTCCGGTGCACGAAAATCGGCACTGAACAAGGCACCATCACAATCCAGCACCACCACCAGGGTGACATGGGGAAAATGGTGCCCCTTGGAGAGGATTTGTGTACCGATGAGGATCTGGTATTCCCTGGCGTTTACCTTGGCTAGGGTCTCCTGCAGTTTGTCCTTGCCCCGCACCGAATCGCTGTCTATACGCACCTGCGCGACGTGGGGAAACAAGCTGGCCAGCCCGGCTTCTACCTGCTCTGTACCAACCCCGCTGGTCACCAGCTCCTGGCTGCCACAGCTCTCGCAGCGACTGGGAATGGGCCGGGTGGCGGCACAATGGTGGCACTGCATGCGATGAATACTGCGATGCACGGTAAACGGCCGTTCGCAACGCTGGCAGGTTTCAGTGGCGCCGCAATGATGGCATAACAACGCCGGGGCAAACCCGCGCCGATTCACGAACACCAGGATCTGATTGCCCTGTTGTAAATGCTGGCGCATGATCGTCAGCAGGCCTTCGGCGATACCATGTCGCAACGGCTGGTCACGAATATCAAGCAGATGCTGGCGGGTTGACTGCGCGCCCGCAGCGCGCCGGGTAAGCTGTAAGTGGTGATAGCGGCCAGCCAGGGCATTGTTAAGCGTTTCCAGCGACGGCGTCGCGGTGCCCATCACCAATGGGATCTGCGCTTCTTTGGCGCGCAGCACGGCCAGATCCCTGGCATGGTAACGCAGCCCGTCCTGTTGCTTAAAAGATTCGTCGTGCTCTTCGTCGACAATTAGCATACCGGGGCGCTTCAGCGGCGTAAAAATCGCCGAGCGGGTGCCGATGATAATCCCCAGTTCTCCTTCCCGGGCCTGCTGCCAGACTTTGAGCCGGGCAGTATCGGTAAGCTGGGAGTGCAGCACGCCAACAGCAATACCAAACCGTTTTTCAAACCGCCTCACCGTTTGCGGCGTCAGTCCAATTTCCGGGACCAGGATCAGAACCTGTTTATTGTCCCGCAGCACCGGCTCGATGGCCTGCAAATACACCTCGGTTTTACCGCTCCCGGTCACGCCCTCTAACAACAGAGCCGCGAAGTC
>JBPEWW010000383.1:0-2696 GCA_052032275.1 Alteromonas sp.
TGCAAACGGCCGAAACTAACTTTATTGCCGCACTGGCGCAATGTGAGGCGGCACTGACCATTTTTCGGCGTCAGAATGCCGGGCATCTGGTAACCATGTCGTCAATCAGTGCCGTGCGGGGGTTTCGCCGTGCCCTGAACGTGTACGCCGCTACCAAAGCCGCACTGAGCTCATTAAGCGAAGGAATACGTCTCGATGTCAGAGGGACGCCTATCAGAGTAACTACGGTGCATCCTGGTTTTATTCGCACCGACATCAATGCCAAAGTGAAGAACGTGCCTTTTATTGTCGATTTGGAAACCGGCTGCAAGGCACTGGTGTCCGCTATCAATAAAGAGCCGGCGAACTGTTACGTACCAGCATGGCCATGGGCGCTGCTGCAGGCGGTGCTGCGCATAGCGCCGCTGGCGTGGCTGGCAAAACTGAGCTGAACGGAGCGCATGTTGTACCGGTTTAACCCTCACCCTGTCTGCATCTACCACTCTGTTTTGGTCTGGTCGTGCGTGTGAAGGTATGGGTAGCGCTTGTTGCACTGTGTAGTGGACTTATCCTGTGCCCGGCATGCGCCGCGGCGGACAGAGAAAACGACATTTTTGCCCAGCGCCTCGCGGGCGTAGTCGATGCATCGCTGGGAGCCTTTAATACACCGGGCATGGCCGTAGGCGTACTTCACGAGGGCCAGGTAATTTATCTGGCAGGCCACGGCTATCGTAATCTTAACCAGCAATTACCGGTTACCCCTGACACATACTTTTTACTGGCCTCGGCCAGCAAGGCATTCACCGCCTCCGCGCTCGCGGTGGCCCGCCACCAGGGAGATCTCCACTGGCAGGATAAGGTCACCGACCACCTGCCTGATTTCACCCTGGCCAGCAAGCGAGCTACGGCACACTTTACGCTGACCGACTTGCTGACCCACCGCAGCGGGCTGGGATCCGGCGCCGGCGACATCATGCTGTGGCCCGCACCCAGCGGGTTCTCACGCAATGAAGTAATACACAATCTGCGCTTTTTAACCCCGCAAAGCAAATTTCGTCAGCGCTATGCCTACAACAACCTTATGTACATAACCGCTGCGGCAGTGGTCGATGCCGCCACCGGGAAGCCCTGGTCTCAACTGGTTGAAAAAGCGCTTTTTGAGCCACTAGCCATGCAATGCTTCGCGAGTGGTTTACCCGACGCACGCCATGACAATGTGGCACACAGTTATGGGTATACAGCCAGCCGGGGCACTTACCCCATACCCCGCAACGCCATCAGCGTCGAGGCCCCGGTCTGGGCGGCGGCTGGCGGGATTGTCTGCAACGCCAGTGACATGCTTAAGTGGCTGGCCATGTGGCTGAATGAGGGTAAAGCAGCTGACGGCACGCAGGTGCTGCCCGCTGACACCGTGCAACATATGACCACACCGGTCACCCCATTGCCCGTATCTGCGACCGATCAGGCTTGGTTTGGTACCCGCCGCGCTGGCTATGCCCTGGGCTGGCGGGTTGCCGATCAGTTCGGTGCCCAGGTCATTTCACATACCGGTACCGTGTCAGGCTTCCAGGCTTTCGTGGCATTTGTGCCAGACCACCAGCTAGGGGTGGTGCTGTTAAATAACGGCTCAGATTACGGCAGCCGGGGCGCAGTGATGCAAACTATTCTTCAGCATTTTCTGGCGCCCGACCAACCGCCGCGGGACTGGATTGCGGCTTATCAGGAATTCCAACGTAACTGGCAACAGCGCGCCAGCGACAGAAACAGGCCACCGACTGGCTCAGATTCCGTTGCCCTTCCTGTCAGTGCCTATGCAGGCAGCTACACCGATACCTGGTTTGGCGAGGTCTCCATTGTTCAGGATGACGCCGGGCTGTATTTTCAGAGCCATAAAATGCCGACGCTCAGCGGGCGGCTCACGCCATTCAATGCGCACAGCTTTAAAGTGCAGTGGGACAACCCCGACGCCATGGAGCCTCTACTGATTACCTTCCAGCCAGCCAAAGACGGCGCTATCTCTCGTTTTACCCTGACTCCTTTTACTGCCCGCTCCCAGCGTAATCATCCGTTCATCGACATGATATTCCAGCGCACACGTTAAGCGCATGCCTGCCCCTGTTAAATCAACATTTTTACAACACCCACATTCTGCCTGAATGCATTAAGGGCGAACCTCTCAAACTCGATAAAGATCCCCTGCCAACGCCATTTAAATTGAAAACTTAATCAATTAAGAAAAAATTACAATAATGCTTGATTATCGAACAATGTTTAACTATTGTTAACCGAATGTAACGCAAGCTACATCTACAATAAGGTCGATTAGGGGCACACAAAATGAAGAGAAACCAGTTATTTAAGCCTGCACTGCTATCCCTGGCAGTGTCCTCAGCAATCTATTCAGGAAGCGCACTTTCGCAGCAAGCTGACACTGATAACGGCACTCAGGACGCAGATCAAAACGTCGAGGTCATCGCGGTTAAAGGGATCAGGGGCTCGTTGATCAGGGCGCAGGCAGTAAAAATGGACAACTCCTCCATTGTTGAAGCGATTTCAGCCGAAGACATTGGTAAACTTCCCGACTCATCCATTGCCGAATCACTGGCACGGTTGCCGGGTCTCGCCGGCGAGCGGGTCGGTGGGCGTACTTCAGGCATATCTGTGCGCGGGTTTAAAGAAGATTTCACCGGTACCTCACTGAACGGCCGTGAACTGAT
>JBPEWW010000384.1:0-3885 GCA_052032275.1 Alteromonas sp.
CATCTAAGTCGGCCGTGGCCTTTAACCACGGCCGCGCCTGTTCATGTTGCTGGTGTAACAGATACCAGTCGGCCAGGGCTGCCTGAGCCGGCACATAACCCTGCTGAGCCGCTTTAATTAACCACCGTTCACGCACCTGCGGCTTCTCACTGGCCATGGCCATCGCCAGTTGCGCCTCGGGAACATTGCCAGCAGCAGCCAGGCGCATTAATTCGTCGGCATCCGCTGTCGGCCCGGCCATTTCGTACAACACCCAGGCGGCCTCTGCATTACCCAGGTTGACCAACCGGTGCAGCCAGTAAGTCTGCTGGCGCGCTTTGGCCACGTCGACAAGGGTGCTTTGTGCCTCCACGCTGCCTTGCTGCGACGCGGCCCAGAGCAGCGGAGCCGGCTGCGGTGCCTGTGCTGCATTGCGAAGCAACTGGGGGAGATAACGGGCTACGTCACCGGCAAGCAATGCCAGCGCCAGTATAGCTAGAGTCAGTCCACGCATGTGCTTACTGGTCAGTCGTCTCGTGCTGGCTTCTTAGCCGTGACAGCTCCATCCGCGCATACCGGTGTTCCACGTAGTCATACACATTGGTGCTCAGCGCCAGTTTAAAGTAATTGGCGGCAATGCCACGGTTGCCGCGCTGACTGTGCAATTTACCCAGATAAAAATACGCTTCGCATAACCGATCGGTAAGTTCTTTCTGGCTCTCCACCCCGTCGATAAGCGAGCTCAGCACGTCATTTTCCGTATTTCTACCCAGATATAAGTCCACCAGCTTTGTCGCCCAGTGGCTGTTATCAAGATTGCTGCGTACACCCGTGAGGTAATCCTGGCCCTGCTGTTCGCTGATGGCGTGGTGGGCAAAAAATGCCCATAGCGCCCGAAACGGGTCACTGTCATCCTTTGCCTGAAACGTCGCCAGATCATCCACGGCCAGATCGGCCCGGCCACCGTAGTAGAGTGCAATACCCCGGTTCAGAAACGCAAAGTCATAGTCAGGGTTAATTTCCAGGGTAGAGTCGAACGCCTCGTACGCCTGCACGAACTCACGCTGCTGAATGTAATGGATACCCATAGAGTTATACGCCTCAGCCAGCGTCGGATTTAACGTAATAGCCTGGGAGTAATCGTATTGCGCTAACCCGGCCAGTCCTACACTGTCGTACAACATGCCCCGCTGGAAATACAGATCGGCCTTGTCCGTGTCGGATAATTCGACGCTTCCGAGAATCTGGTTATAGCGGGCAATGGCCAGCTGTGAGCGCGGATTAACCGGCGCAGGTTCAGCCAGTAACAGGTTTCCCATCTGGGTAGTCTCCTGATTGCCGGAAGTTTGCGCACATCCGCCTAAAATCAGGGCTGACAGGGTAAAAAAGAGAGGACGAACGAGTTTATGCATGGTAAAAATGAGGCCACCTAATAAGAACAGTCTGGCTCCCGCCTGAATTCAATGTCGGGCGACGATTGCCGCCAACCATGGCGCATTTGGCTTTTATTGTAAAGCGCAACCGGAGCAAAACGAGGCGAAAAATGAAAAAGACTACACTGACGACACTCATACAGGCAGCAGCGTCGGCACAAAACAATGCCCATGCGCCGTATTCCGGGTTTAAGGTGGGGGCAGCCGTACTCTCCACCAACGGCACCGTGCATGGCGGCTGCAACGTAGAAAACACCGCCTACCCACTGGGCCAGTGCGCGGAAGCCACCGCAATCGGTAACATGATCACCGAAGGGGGCGCGCGTTTGGAAGCGGTGGTGATCCAGTCGCCGACGAACGAACCCTGTTACCCCTGCGGCGGTTGCCGACAAAAAATTGCGGAGTTCGCGGATGACAGCGTGCCAGTCATACTGGTTACCCGCAGTGGCACGACCGAGCAGACTACCGTAGGCGAATTATTGCCCCACGCTTTTCGCTACACCCAGCCCAGCCAGAAAGCCGGATAACGCAATCTTCACACAATGGCAGCACACCCCGTGTGCTGCTACCCTGCCACCCTGGCATTACCCTGCTATGCGCGCTCGTTGCCCTGCTGGCGTTGCGCGAGTTTATCCAGCTGCGTTTGTGTCGCCGGTAGCTGATACTTGTCTTTCCATTCCTGATACGGCATTTTATAAATGACCTCACGGGCCGTGTCGTAATCCAGCTCTGCGCCCTTTTCTGCCGCTGCCGACGCGTACCATTTAGCGAGACAGTTACGGCAGAAGTCCGCCAGAATCATTAAGTCAATGTTCTGCACCTCTTTGTTCGCGTCCAGATGGTCTAGCAGACGGCGGAATACCGCAGCTTCTACTTCCGTTTGTGTTTGTTTATCCATGCCTTGCTCCTGATATGAAAAAAGGGAGCCAGGCTCCCTTTTTAGTGTTTATCTGCAGCCCTCGCAGGCTGCACTGACCAAACCTTACTCGCCGTCGTCAGACTTAGGCGCAGGTTTTTCCAGTAGTTCTTTGATGCTCAGACGTACACGGTTCTGGCGATCAATTTCCATCACTTTCACGTCAATCATCTGACCTTCTGACAGATAGTCACTGACCTTATTCACACGCTCATGGGCGATTTGTGAAATGTGTACCAGCCCTTCTTTACCCGGCAGCACTTCGACGAACGCACCGAAATCAACGATCCGGGTCACTTTACCGTGGTAAGTTTTGCCAACTTCAATTTCCGCCGTTACATCTTCAATTTTGCTAATTGCGATGTCAGCTTTGGCTCGCTCGGTCGCGAAGATCTTAATGGTACCGTCATCTTCAATTTCGATGTTGGTGTCAGACTCTTCGGTAATCTGGCGGATCATTGCACCACCTTTACCAATCACGTCGCGGATCTTGTCCTGATCGATCTTCATGGTATAGATGCGCGGTGCAAACTCACTCAGCTCATCGCGGTGACCACCAATGGCTTCATCCATCACAGACAGAATGTGCAGACGCGCTTCTTTCGCCTGTTTCAGTGCCTTCTGCATGATTTCTTTGGTGATACCTTCAATTTTGATATCCATCTGCAGCGCAGTGATACCGTCAGTGGTCCCGGCCACTTTAAAGTCCATATCACCCAGGTGATCTTCATCACCCAGAATGTCAGACAGTACGACAAAATTGTCGTCACTTTTCACCAGACCCATCGCAATACCCGCGACAGAGGCTTTAATAGGTACACCCGCGTCCATCAGAGCCAGCGACGTACCACATACAGAGGCCATAGACGAAGAACCGTTTGATTCAGTGATTTCTGACACGATACGCACTACGTACGGGAACTCTTCTTCGCTGGGCATAACAGCCTGAATACCACGCTTCGCCAGGCGGCCGTGACCAATTTCGCGACGCTTAGGCGAGCCCATCATGCCGGTTTCACCCACACAGTACGGAGGGAAGTTGTAATGCAGCATAAAGCGGCTGTCACGTTTACCGGCCAGCTCGTCAATCATCTGTGCATCACGCTCGGTTCCCAGCGTCGCTGCCACCAGCGCCTGGGTCTCACCACGGGTAAACAACGCCGAGCCGTGAGTACGCGGTAATACGCCGGTCGCCACGTTCAGGGCACGCACCATGGCCGGATCCCGTCCGTCAATACGCGGTTCACCAGACAGAATGCGCGAACGCACGACGTCACTTTCCAGCTCATGCAGCAGGTCAAGAACTTCTTTCTCATCCTGCTCCGGATTCGCTTCCACGATTTGCGCCAGTGCTTTTTCAGTCACGGCAGTCACCGCGTCTTTACGCGCCATTTTGTCAGAAATCTGGTAGGCCTCAGTCATACCCGACTCAGCCAGCGCTTTAATCTTCTCTTTCAGCTCGGTGTTCTCGGCTTCAGGCTGCCAGTCCCACTTATCAATTTTTACTTCTGAGGCAAATTCTTTCACGGCGTTTACCACCGTTTGCATTTGCTCATG
>JBPEWW010000385.1:0-3567 GCA_052032275.1 Alteromonas sp.
GCATTGCGCTATGTAAAGCGCTGGATTCCGACCACTTCAAATTACTGTACGACATTTACCACATGCAAATCAGCGAAGGGGACATTATCCGCACCATTCGCGATCACCACCGGTATTTTGGTCATTATCACACTGCCGGCGTGCCCGGCAGGCACGAGATTGGCGCAGATCAGGAGCTTAACTATCCGGCGATTGCCCGGGCTATCGTTGACACCGGTTTTACAGGGTATCTGGCGCAGGAGTTTATTCCTACACCGGCTACACCGGCAGGCAAAGTCGAATCACTTAGGGAAGCGATTCAGCTTTGTGACGTCTAACACCATACGTGCTGAAGGGGACTAAGCATGGCGAATAATACCTACGATGCGATTGTGGTCGGGTCGGGAATAAGCGGGGGCTGGGCAGCCAAAGAGCTGACTGAGCAGGGTCTGAAAGTGCTTATGCTTGAGCGTGGCAAAAATATTGAACACGTGAAAGATTACCACAATGCGCAAAAGGAAGCCTGGGACTACCCGCACCGTGATATGCCCACCCAGCTGATGAAAGAGCAGTACCCGGTGCTTAAACGGGATTATCCGCTCAATGAGTCTACGCTGGGCATGTGGGCCAGTGAGCAACACAACCCGTATGTGGAGGACAAACGTTTCGACTGGTTTCGCGGCTATCATGTGGGGGGACGTTCGCTGCTGTGGGGGCGACAAAGCTACCGGCTCAACAAGGCAGACTTTGAAGCCAATGCCAAAGAGGGGATCGCCGTCGACTGGCCGATTCGGTATGAAGACTTAGCGCCCTGGTATGATTATGTCGAGCGCTTTGCCGGGATCAGCGGTAACCGCGATGGTCTGGATGTTCTGCCTGACGGGCAATACCAGCCTGCCATGCCACTTAACTGCGTGGAAAAGGATGTGGCGGCACGGCTGCAAAAAGCGTTTAAGGGCACCCGCCACCTGATCCCCGGCCGCACCTCTAACATGACTCAGTCTAAGCCGGAAGAAGGCCGGGTAAGCTGTCAGTACCGCAGCAAATGCTGGCATGGCTGTCCGTATGGCGGCTATTTCAGTACCCAGTCCTCCACACTGCCTGCCGCCGTAAAAACCGGCAACCTGACCTTGAGGCCTTTCTCGATAGTCAAAGAGATCCGTTACGACAAAGATCGTAAGCGCGCCACGGGCGTGGAAGTGATCGATGCGCAAACCAATGACACCTATGTGTTCAACAGCAAGCTGATTTTTGTCAACGCCTCGGCCCTGAATTCTGCCTGGCTGTTAATGAATTCGGCCACCGATGTCTGGGATGGCGGGCTGGGTAGCAGCAGCGGCGAGCTGGGCCACAATGTCATGGATCACCACTTTCGGGTTGGCGCGTGGGCTGAAGTGGAGGGGTACGAAGACAAATACCACTATGGGCGGCGACCCACCGGGTTTTACGTGCCCCGGTTCCGAAACTGGGGCGATGACAAACGGGATTACCTGCGTGGCTTCGGTTATCAGGGGTCAGCCAGCCGTCAGGGCTGGCGCCGTGAGGTGGCCGAACTCGGGATTGGGGGGGCCTTCAAAGATGCCATCAGCGAACCCGGCAGCTGGCAGATTGGCATGACCGCGTTTGGCGAAATGTTGCCTGATCACAGCAACCGCATTTACCTCAATCACAAGGTGACCGATAAGTGGGGCCTGCCGGTGCTGGCCATGGATGTGGAAATTAAAGACAACGAAATTCGTATGCGCAAGGACATGCAGCAGGATGCCGTCGCCATGTTGGAGGCGGCCGGCATTAACAACGTGCAGGGCTTCGAAGCCGATTACGCCCCGGGCATGGGCATTCACGAAATGGGCACAGCGCGCATGGGGCGCGATCCAAAAACCTCGGTGCTCAACGCCCACAATCAGGTGTGGGATGCACCGAATGTGTATGTAACGGACGGGGCCGCCATGACATCAGGCTCCTGCGTGAACCCCTCGCTGACATATATGGCGCTGACGGCCAGAGCGGCCAAGCATGCTGTAGAAGAACTGAAGCGGAGGAATATCTGATGCAACGTCGTGACTTATTAAAGATGATCATGGTGGCCAGCGGCACTGCCATGGTGGGGGCACCGGCGCTGGCTTATAAGAAAATTTCTGCGGTTCCGCTGTCCAGGACACCGTTTAATGAAGCCGACGTGGCGTTTATGAATGAGGTGGCCGAGGTGATTTTACCGCAAACCGACACGCCGGGGGCCAAAGCCGCCAACGTCGGCATCACCATGGCAGTGATTGCGGCAGATTGTTACACCGACGCTCAGCGCAAACAGTTCAGGCAGGGACTCAGGGACATCGACAGCCGGGCGAAGGCCGCCTTTGGTAAGCCGTTTTTGTTATTAACCAGCACAGAGCGCACCGGGCTGCTGACCACCCTCAACCAGGAAGCGCTGGATTTTAACGCGCAGCAGGGGACGACCTATGTGGTCAGGGACAAGCCCAGTAGCCGCGAGCCGGGCACGGAGTTACCGCTCCCGCACCCGTTTTCACTGGTTAAGCAGCTGACCCTGTATACCTTCTTTACCTCGGAAACCGGCGCGAAAAAGGTGCTGCGTTACGTTCCCGTACCGGGCTATTACGATGGCGACCTGCCCTATAAAAAAGGGGATAAAGCCTGGGCCACCTGATGCCGGCCGTCCGACCAGCCTTTTTGCAGAATTAATAACGGAGTGACCATGACAGTTTCAACATTCGCCATTACCGGCCTGGTAATCGGTACTATGAGTAGTGCATCACTGGCGTTGGCCAGCGACACCCAGGAGTTAACCCGGGAGCAGCAGGCTGCCAAAACCGAGGTGTGGGAGCCGGTCCCCCCGGTGGTGGAAGCCAGGCCCGGACAGCCACCCTCGGATGCTGTGGTGTTATTTGATGGCAGTGACCTGACGGCCTGGCAGTCTGTGGCAGGCGGCGCGGCAGCCTGGACGGTGGAGGATGGCGTGCTGACGGTGCAGCCCGGTACCGGCGATATCGCCACCAAACAAGCCTTTTGCGATGTACAGCTGCATCTGGAGTGGCAGACGCCTGTCGACGTGAGCGGGCAGGAGGGGCAGCAACGCAACAACAGTGGGGTGTTTTTACAGCAGCGCTATGAAGTGCAGATCCTGGACTCCTACAACAACAAGACGTATCCCAATGGTCAGGCCGGCGCTATTTATAAGCAGCATATTCCGCTGGTGAACGCCATGCGTCCGCCGGGTGAGTGGCAAACTTACGACATTCTGTTCAACGCCCCAAAGTTCGATGGCGATACCCTAATACGGCCTGCCTATATCACCGTGCTGCATAACGGTGTGGTGATCCAGCATCACGCCGAAGTGCAGGGCACCACCGAATGGATTGGCGCGCCTGCTTATAGCGCACATGGCTGTGCCCCGTTGCAACTGCAGGATCATTCGAATCCGGTGAGTTTTAGAAATATCTGGGTGCGCGAGCTTTAATACAGGGCCGCCGGGCAAATACTGCTTGCGCGGGCCCCCTGGCCATGCTGCTATAGCGGCATCAACAGCTAACAGGGAATGATTATGTGGCAACGGATAAGCGTATTTATGCT
>JBPEWW010000386.1:0-4822 GCA_052032275.1 Alteromonas sp.
GGCGCACACGAATGCGCGGCGTAATCAGGTGGCCAATGTGCAGTTTATGGCGTCGAGCTGGTTTGACGCCCTGTCCGGGAGGTTCGATATGATTGTCTCAAACCCACCTTATGTCGAAGCCGACAGTGACTACCTGGACCGCGGCGACGTACGGTTTGAGCCGCGCAGTGCGCTGGTAGCCGGCGCCGACGGCCTCGACGACATTCGCACCATCATCGCCACCGCGCCAGACTTTCTTAGCGATGGCGGCTGGGTGCTGCTGGAACATGGTTACGCCCAGGCCGACGCCATTCAGGCGCTATTCAGCGCGGCTGGCTATACGCATATCCACACCCGCAAGGATTTAGCCGGCCATGCCCGGATCACCGGCGGCTGCTGGCATACTTGCGAATAATCTTCCCTCTAGTACTATCCATACTGTAAATTTGCGGCGAAAAGGATCCACGCACATGAATGACGACCTGCTATTCATCGAAGACGATGAAGAGGAACCGGCAGAACAACTGGGCGCATGGAAAGTGCTGATTGTGGATGACGAGCCTGAAGTACATGCAGTCACCAAGCTGGCGCTGAGCGACTTCGTTTTAAATGGTAAGACACTCGACTTTATCAGTGCGTACAGCGGTGAAGAGGCGTGTGAGCTGTTTCGTAGCCACGCTGATATTGCCGTGGTGCTGCTGGATGTGGTGATGGAAACGGACGATGCTGGCCTGCGGGTAGCGGAATACGTGCGTAACGAACTGGATAATCATTTTACCCGCATTATTTTGCGTACCGGTCAGCCAGGTCAGGCGCCAGAAAAAGACGTCATCATCAATTACGACATCAATGATTACAAATCGAAAACGGAATTAACCGCGCAAAAGCTGTTTACCGTGATCATTGCGGCGCTGCGTTCATATCGCGACATCATTGCCATCGAAGAAAACCGTCAGGGGCTGGAGAAAATTATTGATGCATCCGCAGATATGTTCTCCACGCATTCGCTGGAAAAATTCATGCAGGGCATTATTCAGCAGCTTTCGTCTATTCTGGGCTGTTCACAGGACGCCGCGTATATTACCTCGACGGTGGCCATCCCCAATCCCATTGACCAGTCAGATCCTGACGAGCTGTTTGTGTTTGCCGGTAACGGGGAATACACCAGCCAGCGCGGCCGGCCTTTACATCAGGCGCTGACAGAGAAGGAATATGCGTTGTGTCAGCAGGCGCTGCGCGAGAAATCCATTGTGTATACCGATGACCACGTGGTGGCCTACTGCTCCAGCCGTTCCAAAGCAGGCTCGCTGCTGTATCTGACCGGTCTGCCCCGGCGCATTGGTGATACCGACAAACGGCTGGTACAACTATTTTCTGAAAACCTTCAGATAGCCTTTGAAAATGTGCTGATGAACAATGAAATTGAGGCCACGCAACGGGAGATCATTGAGCGCCTGGGTAAAGCCATGGAGTGTGACAGTCAGAGCAGTCAGCACATTGCCCGCATGATCAAAATGGCCGAGGTGCTGGGGGCGGCGGCCGGGCTGGATGACACCCGCCTCACGTATCTGCGGTTGGCCATGCCACTGCACGATGTGGGCAACACCCGGGTGCCGGTCACAATCCTGGAAAAAACGTCCGGGCTGAGTGAGGACGAACAACGGGCTATCCGGGAGCATGCCGAATTCGGATATCAGATTTTGAAAAACTCCAGCCAGCCCACTATTCAGCTTGCCGCCACCCTGGCCCGGCAGCATCATGAGCGCTGGGACGGCAACGGCTATCCTAATGGCCTGAAAGGGGAAGAAATACAGCTGGAAAGCCGGCTGGCCGCGTTAGTGGATGTATTCGACGCGCTTTACAATGCACGCCCCTACAAACCCGCCTGGCCCCGTGAAAAAGTCGTCGCGCTGTTACAGGAACAAAAAGGCAGGCATTTCGACCCTAATCTGGTCGAGCTGGTGATAACCCATATTGAAGCGCTGGTGGCTATCCAGGCACAATTCCCCGATCAATCACAATAAAAAACAAGAAGGAACCTGTCATGTATATGATGGCAAAGCATTTACACCTGACTGCGGTCGTTCTCAGCATCCTGCTGTTTGTACTGCGTTTTATCTGGGCACAGATGGACCCCACAGCCTTACAACGGAAATGGCTGAAAATTGTGCCGCACATTATCGACACGGTGCTGCTGGGCAGTGCCATCTGGCTGTGTGTACTGATTGCTCAATATCCGCTGGTTAGCGGGTGGCTGACATTCAAGTTACTGGGCTTAATCGCCTACATCGTCCTTGGCGTGATTGCCCTTAAAAAAGCCAAAACCGCCCCCATGCGCTGGGGCAGCTTTGTGCTGGCCCTGGTGGTGCTTGGACTAACCGCCAAGGTCGCACTGACTAAACAACCCTTATTTTTCTGATTATAGGCCACAGATTATTATGACCGTTTCCTCTCAATCTATTCAGGTCGGTGACATTCAGGTCGCCAATACGGCTCCGTTTACCCTTTTTGGTGGTATGAACGTGCTGGAATCCCGGGACCTTGCCATGCGCATTGCCGAACACTATGTTCAGGTAACGGAGAAGCTTGGCATACCGTACGTCTTTAAAGCCTCCTTCGATAAGGCCAATCGCTCTTCGGTTAACTCCTACCGTGGGCCGGGTATGGATAAGGGCCTGGCCATTTTTGAAGAGATTAAAGCCACCTTTAATATACCGGTGATCACAGACGTCCACGAGCCGCATCAGGCAGCGCCAGTGGCAGAGGTGGCTGACGTAATTCAGTTACCGGCGTTCCTGGCCCGGCAGACTGATCTGGTGGTGGCAATGGCAAAAACCGGCGCGGTGATTAATGTCAAAAAACCGCAGTTTCTGGCTCCCCATGAAATGCGTCACATTATTACCAAGCTGGGTGAAGCCGGTAATGACAAGGTGATCCTGTGTGAGCGGGGCAGTTGCTTTGGTTATAATAATCTGGTGGTCGACATGCTGGGTATGGATGCCATGAAAGCCTATGCACCGGTTATTTTTGATGCTACCCATGCGTTGCAGATGCCAGGCGGAAGAGCAAGTTCGGCGGATGGTCGTCGTGCGCAGGCCGCGCAACTGGCGCGTAGTGGTATGGCGCTGGGGCTGGCCGGACTGTTTATTGAAGCGCACCCGAATCCGGATGAGGCAAAATGTGACGGGCCCTGTGCATTGCCGCTATCGAAACTGGAGCCTTACCTGACTCAGATGAAGGAACTGGATGAACTGGTAAAAGGGTTTGCGCCGCTGGATACCAGCAACACCTGAGGATGAGATTGCGGATACCGGCAGCCAGGCTGCCGGTATTCGAATCAGGTGTGAATGCGAATTATTCGCTGCGTGCCAGGTTGCGCTCGGCACGCTTGTCGTTACGGACCGCAAACAAACGTTTGCTTAGCGAAACGGCGGCATCCAATGCCAGTGCAGATGAAGCCTGTTGCTTTACTGAGCCAGACACGTCGGTGTCTGTGATAAGGTCGTTAAGTGTTATCGCCTGGTGAGCGGCATTAACCAGCTCACTGGATGGCTGATGCTGTGGCGTTTCGGCAGCTTGTGTTGCCGCGGTCGCAAACGCCATCACTGACACTGTGGAAAGTAAGAGTTTATTCATTTTCACACCTAATAAAAATAATTTACAAAATAGTACATCGATTGTTAAATTCTTTAACAATCTGCCATCTTAAGTTTATGATTTAAAACCTCGATTTCAGATTGCGGGTAAATAGTAAACAACTGACTTCAGAAAATAAAACGAGTAAAAGTATGACAATTGCATTAGAATATCTAATGCAAATATCAACCTGATTGCAAACTAAGGCAGCTACTCCAATGCACCGTCGATTACCGCCCTTAAATGCGCTCAAAGCCTTTGAAGCAGCGGCCCGTCATCTGAGTTTTACAAAGGCAGCGGATGAGCTGTTTGTGACGCAGGCCGCGGTGAGTCATCAAATCAAAGCGCTGGAAGAATTCTTATCCATGAAATTATTCATCCGGCGCAATCGCACCCTGCTGCTTACCGAAGAGGGCCAGGCCTACTTTCTGGAACTCAAGGACATTTTCAAAAACCTGCAGGAAGCCACTGAACGGCTGTTGGCGAAAGGCAGCAAGGGCGCGATCACGGTGGCCATGCCGCCCAGTTTTGCCAGTCAGTGGCTGGTGCCGCGTATTTTTAAGTTCAGCCTGGCGCAACCTGATATTGACGTGCGCATTAAAGCGGTAGATTTTGACGAAGGTTTTCTGGATGACGATGTGGATGTGGCAATTTATTACGGCAAGGGGCGCTGGAGCGGCCTGCAGGCGGATAAGCTGCATACTGAGTTTCTCACACCGCTGTGTTCACCTACGCTGTTTAGCGGGCCCAAGCCACTGACACAGCTTGCCGATTTGCGTCACCATCTGTTACTCCACGACTCCAGTCGCGTGGCCTGGAAGAACTGGCTGAAACAGGTAGGCGTCACAGGCGTCAATGTAAATCAGGGCCCGGTTTTCAGTCACTCTATGTTAGTCTTGCAGGCCGCTGCGCTGGGGCAGGGGATCGCGCTGGGCAATACCGTACTGGCCCGTCCGGAAATCGACGCTGGCCGGTTAGTGATGCCGTTTGAGGAAAAAGTAGAAAGCCGGGATGCCTTCTATCTGGTGTGCGAGGAATCCCAGGCCGATCTCGGTAAAATTGCAGCGTTCAGGGAGTGGATCTTAGAACTTGTGGAAGAGGAGCAGGAGGATGTTTGATATCCAGATTGTGCCCGCAGAAGAGCCGGTCGCCAGACTCATCCTGGCCCATGGCGCAGGCGCGGGGATGCAGTCCGACTTTATGCAGG
>JBPEWW010000387.1:0-12040 GCA_052032275.1 Alteromonas sp.
CCACCCATGCAGGCTGGGTGGCTCTTATTGACTGCGCTGGATTAGCGCGGCGGGAACATGCCGCCCATGCCGCCGCCCATTCCACCGGGGCCGCCTGGACCGCCACCACCCGGAGGCATCATGCCTTTCATCTGGCGCATCATTTTCTTCATGCCGCCACCGGACATTTTTTTCATCATTTTCTGCATCTGGGTAAACTGCTTCAGCAACCGGTTTACATCCTGGATCTGCGTACCTGACCCTGCTGCGATCCGGCGCTTCCGCGACCCCTTGATAATGTCAGGACGGGCGCGTTCGCCGGGCGTCATGGAGTTTATGATGGCTTCCATCTGTACAAATTGCTTGTCGTTGGCCTGATCCTTAATTTTGTCAGACATGCCGCCCATTCCCGGCAGCTTGTCCAGCATACCCATCATGCCACCCATGTTTTTCATCTGCTCAAGCTGATCTTTGAAGTCCTGCAGATCAAAGCCTTTGCCTTTCTGAACCTTCTTGGCCAGTTGCTGGGCTTTGTTCTTGTCTACCTTGCGCTCAACTTCTTCAATCAGGCTCAGTACATCCCCCATGCCAAGGATGCGCGAGGCAATACGCTCAGGGTGGAACGGCTCGAGGGCATCCACTTTTTCACCCATACCAATAAACTTGATGGGCTTCCCGGTGATATGCCGCACCGACAAGGCGGCACCGCCACGGGCATCGCCGTCGGCTTTGGTGAGGATCACCCCGGTCAGCGGCAAGGCGTCATTAAAGGCCTTGGCGGTATTGGCGGCGTCCTGACCGGTCATAGCATCAACCACAAACAGGGTTTCCACGGGCTTGACTGCACTATGCAGGGCCTGAATTTCGCCCATCATGTCATTGTCTACATGCAGGCGGCCGGCGGTATCGACCAGCAGCACATCGTAGAATTGTTTCTTAGCGGCGTCGATAGCGCCATTGACAATGTCCACCGGCTTTTGAAATTCGGTAGAGGGGTGAAAGCCCACGTTGACTTCATCAGCCAGCGTTTCCAGCTGTTTAATGGCTGCCGGACGATAAACGTCGGCACTGACCACCATCACCTTTTTCTTTTCACGTTCGGTGAGGTACTTGGCCAGCTTACCCACACTGGTGGTTTTACCCGCCCCTTGCAGGCCAGCCATGAGCACGACCGCAGGCGGCTGGGTTGCCAGGTTCAGCTTTTCGTTTGCCTCCCCCATCACCGCTTCCAGTTCAGTCTGAACAATTTTAATGAACATCTGACCCGGCTTCAGGCTCTTGCTGACTTCGGCGCCCACTGCGCGTTCTTTGACCTGCGCAACAAATGACTTCACCACCGGCAAGGCCACATCGGCTTCCAGCAGCGCCATGCGCACTTCACGCAGCGTTTCTTTGATATTGTCTTCTGTTAGACGCCCTTTTCCGCTGACATTGCGTAATGTCTGGCCGAGGCGTTCAGATAAATTTTCAAACATAAATGAGAAACTTCTGTCTTTTTAAAAGGTATTGTGGCGTATTGTATCGCAAAAGCAGACGTGAACGTACCACTGTCTACCGCCAATGTGCACACAAACTCGCCAGTTTATCAGGGTTAAATAAGTACAAAATGCTGAAATACAACGCATATGGTTGAATTTAACGGGCAGTTCCAGTATCAATAGCGCCTGTGACCGCACTCGTTGTCGGTTTTGTCTACGGGAAGATTATGAACTCGATGTTTGCCATGGTAGCCGCCGGATTGTATTTCCTGGCCGCGTTTATGCTGATGGGCCGGTTTGTCCATAAAGAAGGACCGAACCAGCGCCTTGGATACGTGCTGGCCGTGGTCGCCGTGCTGGCGCACGCCCTCTTTCTGAGTGGTGCGATAATGCAGGTGCCGGGACAAAACATGAGTATCACCAATGTCCTGTCGTTGGTGGCCTGGTTAATAACCATTTCGATGCTGCTGTCGGCACGGGTGCTGCCGAATACCATTTTGTTGCCGGTGGTGTATGGCTTCGCCGCGCTCACCGTGCTTGCGTCCTTATCCATCCCGGTTCAGTACATTATGCAGATCCAGCTTGAACCGGGTCTGATCATCCACATTACATTGTCACTGATTGCCTATGGGTTGCTGGCTATCGCGTTTTTATACGCCCTGCAAATGTCGTTTATTACCCACAAGCTAAAGCAGAAAGGGGCCTCCCTGTTACATTCCTCGTTACCGCCGCTGATGCTGGTAGAAGGGATCCTGTTCAAGTTATTGTTAGCCGGTACGCTGTTTCTGATTGTTTCCCTTGTCAGCGGATTTGTGTTTTTAGACGATATGTTCAGTCGCACGGCGGCCCATAAAACGGTATTGTCGCTGATTGCCCTGCTGGTCTACATGTTTTTACTGGCTGGCCAGCGCGCGTGGGGATGGCGGGGCAAGCAGGTTATTGCGTTAACCACCACCGGCCTGGTGCTGTTGTCACTGGCCTACTTTGGTAGCCGGGTGGTCCGGGAATGGCTGCTATAACGTCAATGATGCTGGTATACTCACGCGCTGATATTTTTCTTACATTATGCTGCTCACGCAACAGTGCCGGGCAGACTTACAAGCACAAGGGTTCCCATAGTTGGAAGATATAGCTACCAGTACGCTGTTTATCACATTAGGCGTGCTTATCTTACTCTCCGCCTATTTCTCCAGTTCAGAAACAGGCATGATGTCGATCAACCGGTATCGCCTGAAACACCTGCAGAACGAAGGAAACCGGTCCGCCAACCGGGTCCAGAAGCTGCTCGACCGGCCCGACCGGTTAATCGGCCTTATTCTGATTGGCAACAACCTGGTCAACATTGCAGCATCGGCGATCGCCACCGTGCTCTGTATCCGGTTGTTCGGCGACTACTGGGGCTTACTGGTGGCCACATTTGGGTTAACCTTTGTGCTGCTGATTTTTGCCGAAGTGACCCCCAAGACCCTGGCTGCGCTTTATCCTGAAAAAATTGCGTTTCCCAGTTCACTGATTCTGCTGCCGCTGCTGAAAGTACTCTACCCGTTTGTGGCGTTCATTAACGGCATCACTAACGGCATTCTCGCCTTACTGCGTATTAGTCCGTTAAACGGCAGTGATGACTCGCTGAGCCGGGAAGAGTTGCGGACGGTGGTCTATGAGGCCGGCGCCATGATCCCGAAAAAGCACCAGGAGATGCTGGTCGGAATTCTGGATCTGGAAAGTGTGACTGCCGAAGACGTGATGGTGCCGCGGGCAGATATCGTTGCCATCGACATCAATGATGACTGGAAAAAAATTCAAAAGCACCTGACTCAGGCGCAACATACCCGCGTACTGCTTTATCGCGACAGTATCGATGACGCCGTGGGGTTTGTGCATGCCAGAGACGCCCTGCGCCTGCTGTCTAAGGATCAGTTCACCAAAGCCAGTCTGCTCCGCGCGGTCCGGGAAATTTATTTCACGCCCGAGTCTACCCCGCTGCATACACTGATGTATAAATTCCAGTCTGAGAAAGAACGCATAGCGTTGGTGGTGGATGAATACGGTGACATTATGGGTCTGGTCACGCTGGAAGATATTCTGGAAGAAATTGTCGGTGACTTTACCACCAGCATGGTGCCGGATCACAGCAAAGAAGCGCATATCCAGCAGGATGGCAGTGTGCTCGTAGACGGTAGCGCCAACGTGCGGGATCTGAATAAAGAAATGCAGTGGAACCTGCCTACTGAAGGTCCCAAGACCCTCAACGGCCTGATCCTGGAGTATTTAGAAGAAATCCCCGAGTCCAAGGTGAGTATCCGGCTGGCAGGTTACCCCATTGAAATTGTCGATATTTCAGAGAATATGATTAAAACTGTGCGCATCCTGCCGGAGTATTATCGGGAGGTGTCCGCGCCTGCGGCAGAATAGCAGGCCGCTTGCCGGGTTAGTTCTTTTTACCTGCCCGGCGGGCCATTACCTGAGCTTTCGCCGCTGCCACTTTTGCCGACAGGTTATTTAATTTTCCCATCAGTGCCTGCATCTCTTCATCGTCACGCAGGTCAGCTTCCTCCATGTGCGACTGCAAAGAGCGCTTGAGCAGTTCCGGTATCGATTTTGAAGTCATCGCTGAGCGACTCCCCCGCTTCAGGTTAATCCATAGGTAAAACCGGTTCGCAGGTATGCCGTCGCTTTTGCGCACAACTGGGTTGGGCCCGTCGCCGCATTTGCTGGCGCAGGCAACACGTTAAGGCCCAACGGCCACGACGTGATGTGAAATATTGCGGTTAGCCTCTCTCACTACCCAACCCGAACGGTTATTCCCACCCGGTTATCTTGGGTATCGGTCAGCAACGGCAAGTTCTGAAGTGATTTAAAGAAAAAAGTGTCAATTTTTTGCCGCTTGCCACCCTGGCATATCAGTGGCCCTGAAAGTGTGCTTCCAGATAGCCTCGCTGAGACCCAGGCTGATAGCGGATAACGGCAATAGAGGCCGTGGCGAATAAACTGGTGGTGTAAGACTGGCACACACTGTCCACCAGATAGCTCACCAGTGGCATATGACTCACCAGTAAAATGCTGTTGAGGGTTTGTTTGCGGGCCTGTGCCATAGCCACCCGGGCATCCAGGTAGTCATGCACCTGCTGGGGGTTGCCGCTTGGGGTGATGTCGTCAAAAATTTCCATTTTCTTTGGCTGGATGTCCAGTGACAACACATCGTACGTTTGCCGCGCTCGTCGGTACGGGCTTACCAGCGCCAGGTCAATACTGCCCGTGGGGCACCAGTGCGTCAGCAACCACTGTGTTGCATCCGCCACCTGCCGCCGCCCCACCCCAGTGAGCTGGCGACTCTTATCATCCAGTTGTAACGGCTCCGCTTCACCATGTCGCATGATAAAGAAAAAAATGTCGTCGTTGCTGCTTTGACCTGACATAACTTAACGCATAGTATGAAATGAGACACGGTAACGATAGCAGACCCGATACGCTGCGCCTAGCTGAAAAATTAAGATTAGGTATAAAGTCGTAAAGCCGCCTGGTTCAGGGGAGCAGTTGTCTTATTTCATCCTGAGAAAATGCACCCAACTACCCTACTGAGAGCATTTTGACAACATCACTAGCACTTGAAAACGCGCAGTTCATCACCCTGAAAAATGGCCTGAAGGTCATGCTGTGCCCGCAACCTGACGGTGAGGCCAGCTATGTCTCCATGGCGGTGCGGGCCGGCCATTTTTATGATCCCGACAACTGTCACGGACTGGCACATTTGCTTGAGCACATGCTGTTCATGGGCAGCCGCCACCTTCCCGCACCGAACGCCATTAATGGGCTAATGGAAAAACATGGTGGCAGTCTGAATGCCTGGACAGGCACCGAGTACGCTAATTATCATTTTCATTGCCACCAGGATGCCCTGCCCGCAGTACTGCCGATGTTTGCCGATATGCTGCGCCGGCCATTGCTTAACAAGCAGGCGATTGACAGTGAAATTCAGTCGATTGATGCTGAGTTTCAGTTTAAGCGCAAAGATGATTTACGCAGGCTGTATCAGGTGCATAAAGAGACCTGTAACCCGCAGCATCCGTTCAGCAAATTTTCAGTCGGCACGGCTGCGCTGTTTCGTCAGCACAGTCTTGATGAGCTGCACAGCATGCTGCAGCGTTATCACCGCCAGTACTACTGCGCGGCCAATATGACACTGTGCATTATTACGCCTCAGCCTGTGGAAGAAGTGTTGCCGGTAGTGGAGCGCGCGTTCAGTCCGCTTCCCGAGGGACAGCTGGCGGTTAACGACTGGCCGGATTTATATACTCAGGATCAGCTCGGCATTGAGATTAATATCCGGCCCTTACAGGAAGCGCGGCGAATGATTGTCACGTTTGCGATGCCAGGCCTGCATAACAACTACCACACCAAGCCACTGAATTATATTAGCCATCTGCTTGGGGATGAAGGTGAAGGCAGCTTGCTGGCCGCGCTTAAAGCGCGTAACTGGGTGACCAATCTAATTGCCGGCTCCGGGATTGAGGGCGATGACTTCAAGGACTTTAATGTCAGCTTTCAGCTGACAAAAGCCGGGCTGGCACACAAAAACGCAATCTTGCAGGCGCTGTTTGACTGCCTGGCGCTGGTAAAAGACTCGGTGGGTGCAGCCTGGCGATTTCAGGAAAAAGCCCGGCTCACTGCGCTGGCGCAGCAATACGACGAAAGCGCACGGCCGTTGTCAGTCGCCTGTGAGTATGCCCATCACCTGTTTTTGTATGCACCGGAAGAGATTGTGCAACTGCACTGCACCATTGACAGTTATGATGAGGCAGTGCTGCAACACGCACTCAGTTATTTTGTGCCGGAACGGTTGCGGGTGAAGCTCATTGCACCGGAAGTGGCAACAGATACCCAGTGCGCCTACTATGATGCCGAGTATAGTGTGACGGCACTGCCCGCTGCCCTGCTTGATGATTTGGCCCGCCCCCGCCCGGTAGACGCTATTTCGCTGCCAGGGCCCAATCCGTACCTGGCCGATGATTACCACCTGGTGTTGCCGGAGGAAGGCAAAGCGACCCCGCACGCCGTGGCCGACGAGCCGGGCATGTGCATCTGGTACGCACAGGATCATCAGTTTCACAGCCCGAAAGGCGATATCTACGTGTCATTTGAAATCCCGGCGTTTGCCGATCCGCTGGCTGCGGTGGCGGCGAAGCGGATCTGGATTGGCGCGCTGAATGACCACTTACAGGCCCAGTATTATCGCGCGGAAATTGCCGGTCTTCACTACCGTATTTATGGCCATCAGGCTGGTTTAACGCTGCACACGCGCGGCTTTACAAACCAGCAAATGTTGCTGGCAGAGCAGCTCATTGACGCGATAATGTCATTCCGCCTCAGCGAACGGGCGTTTGAGCACAGCAAACAGATGCAGCAGCAGGCGCTGCAAAACTCGTTGTTGAACAAACCCACTAACCGCTTGTTTTCACGTTTGAGTGTGTTAATACAGCGTAACACCCAGGCGCCGGCAGAATTGTTAAGCGCAATCAACGCCTGTACGTTTGCCGACGTTGTCGCCTTACGGGACGCGGCGTTCAGTGAATATTTCATCGAGGGTTTCATACATGGAAACTGGGGCAGCGAGCAGGCACGGGAACTGACTGAGCTGGTACGTAAGCGTTGCCCGAACGCAACGGGTAAGGCAATTTCGCGGGCCGTCTCCCGGCTTCCGGTGGGCCGTACCCTCTATCACCAGGTGCCGAGCGAACATAATGATGCGGCGGTTGTCCTGTACCTGCAGTCGCCCAGTGCCAGCCTGTCTGACAGTGCCATGTGTATGGTGCTGGAGCAAATGCTGGCCGCGCCGTTTTTCAATGCGTTGCGCACCGAACAGCAATTGGGTTACGTGGTCGGCACCGGCTATGTGCCGCACAATCAGCACCCGGGTATCGCCTTTTATGTGCAAAGCCCCACACACGGCCCACAGCAGTTGCTGTCGGCAATGACCGGTTTTTTGTATCAGCAACTCAAAGAAATAGACTTTTATCGCTATTACTGGCCCACCATTAAACAAAACCTGTTGAAACAGCTGGATGAGCGGGATATGTCACTGGCCATGAAGTCGCAGCGTTTGTGGGTCAGTCTGGGCACCAAAGATCTCGAGTTTAACCGCAACACCAGACTGGCGGAATGTATTACCGATATCACCTTTGAAGCTATCCAGGACTTTGCCGCCCGCCTGGCAGACCGGACGCTGTGCGGTGAGCTGGTACTGTACGCGAATGGCAAGTTCTCTGAACTGGCGACCCCGGGTGAAGACACCGTCACTGATATTGCTGAATTTAAACGCAGTTCGCCGTATTTTCACTAAACTTTCCTGTTTTTCGGCCGATTTTCACCATAGGTCTAATGTGTTTCCTGACCCTGGCCCTGTACAGTGAGAGCCTGCACGTTTGTGACGAGATCCCCGGTGACGCCGCACGGTGTTGACCTGTCTGCAAAACCAAAAAGTCCTTGTGGCAGTCGCGTGAATTGGGCATATTGGTGCATCCGGACTGAAAGGATGCAGCCGATAAAAACTAATTATAAAAACAAGGCGTTTATGCCAAAGGTGTATTGGTGCGCACAACACTCTTTTTTTCGTTTATAGTCGTTCTTTTTATCAACAGCATTGTATTGCCCACGGCGGGTAATGCTGCAGAAATCACCGATTATCAGTTCAGTGAAGTCAGCCAGCGCGGGGGCCTGTCTGACGGACTGGTATTCGATATTGCCGAAGATCCAAAAGGTTATATCTGGATAGCGACCATGAATGGTCTGAACCGCTATTCCGGCTACGATATGGTTCAGTATCACCCTTCCGATACTGACAATACTTCCCTGCCCTCCGGACTGATTAAATCCCTGCACGTGGATAACGCGGGTAACCTCTGGGTTGGTACCTATTCCGGCCTGGCCCGCTATATTCCTGAGACAGATAACTTTAAGGTATTCAACGAGGCCAATTCAGCGCTGCGCTCCGGCTTTATCTTCGCTATCAGCAGTACCTATGACGGCAACGTACTGGTAGCAGACAGTAACAACACCATATACCGGGTCGACGTGGCCACCAATGCGATTGACGTGCTGAATAACAATATCCGTGTGGCCGAAGGTACCCGCACCTTGCTGGATGAGCCTAACCGCACCTGGATTGGTTCAGTGGATCATGTGGGCTACCTGTACTCAAAAACGGAGAAAACCTTATACCCACTGGACAAAGTGAACCCCTGGGGCATCAGCCTTGAGTCGTCCGCCTTGTATGATATTGCCGTGATCAACGGCGACTACTGGCTGGGTACCGACGAGGGCGTGACAGTACTGGGCGTCAATGGCGCTCCGCTCGCCCGGTTTGACAAGGCCGCCCTGGGTTTGTCAGACACCGTGAAAATTTATGCGATTAAAGAATACAACGACAAAGTCTGGCTGGGCACAGACAGCGGCGTATTTGTGCTTAGCGTAAATTTCGGCGAACAGGGCCCGGTTATCGCCGAACGTGATCATATTGGCGCAGAAGTGGCAGATATCACAGGATTAACAGAGCGGACTATCTCTACGCTGGTCCCTGATACCGCGGGCGGCCTGTGGTTAGGGTCTCTGAATGGTGCCTTTCGCTATCACCCCGACCAGCGAAACCAGAAGCTCATCTCAAATATCGGCGACTTTCAGAATACCGCGAAAAACGCCACCGTGTGGGGACTGGATAAAGACAGCCAAGGCAACCTTTGGTTCGTCACGCAGGAGCAGGGCCTGGGAAGCTACAACAAGAAAACCGGTGAGATTCAATATTATCTAACCTCACTGGCCGACAGTGGGGTCAGTTTCTGGGATGTTATTATTGATGAATATGGGGTGTTTTGGATTGCCTCATCCAATGGCTTACTGGCCTATGAATTTCAAAACAACCGCATCACGCAACTCGCGAGCTTCTACAACGACGAATTGTTTGATCGTCTCTACTATGGCAATAAACGCCTCTGGCTGGTCAGAGATGATAACCAGCTTGCCTCCGTCACTACGAACCTCTTAAAAGACTATCTGGCCACCGGCGATGAAGATAGCTTCTTCAAAATCTATAACCTAAGCCAGACTAAGGGGCTGGAAAGTGGTGAATATTTAATTCCTATTTTTCTGGATGGCAATAATCGATTGTGGCTGACGAGCGCCAACGGGATCCATCTGCTGAGTCTGGCGACCGGACAAATTGTGAAGAGCCTGGGCGCACGGGATGGTTTTATGTCCCGGGCAATCGGCGTGTACGAAACCAGCGGCAGTTACTGGGTTACTACCCGTTCTGACGGCGTCCTGAAACTGGATAAACGCACCCTGCAAATTCTGCATAAGCAGCAACGTAATGAGGGCGGCTTTATCTTCTCTACCATTGGGGTGGATCAGTTTATCTGGTATGCAGACAGCCAGGGCGTGCATACTGTCGACCTGAAGACCCTGGAGGTAGTGGATACCATCAGCAATGTGCAGCTGAACTTCAATCCGCTGAACGAAGATGCAGTATTAAAAGCCAATGACAGTGAGCTGATTTTTGGCGGTGAACTGGGGTTTAACAGTATCATCATAGACCGGCAGCTTAATGGCTATGACGCCCAGGCGGCGCCTACCCGTTCTCCCCAGCTACTCGATTTTAAGGTGTTTGGCAAAAGCGCTGATAACAGCGGCGCAACTGCCACGCCCGCCAGCAATGACAAACGGGAAGCGCCACTGGCTGCCAATGCGATTACCAATATAACCTACGCAAGCAGTCTCAGCCTGGCCTACGAAGAGTCAAAGTTCAGCGTGACCTTTGGCCTGATTAACCCCCTTGCGCCGGAGTCGGTGCAGTACCGCTACCGGTTATCCGGCTATGACGATGAATGGACCAGCGCAGAAAATAATCGCACGGCACAATTCAATAATGTCTCGTTTGGTCACCATGTCTTCGAAGTACAGGCGAAAGAATCAGGAAAACCGTGGTCTGCCAGTCGTCAGCTGGTGATTCAGGTAGCCCGTCCGCCCTGGCTGCATTCGGTAGCGCTGGGTTTTTACGCGCTGATCTTAACTGTGGTGCTGATATTTATCATTCGTCAGTATCAACTGCGTAAGGCCAACCAGCAGGCCATTTTTGAATCGGAAGAACGGTTAAAATTAACCCTGTGGAGCTCAGGTGATGAGTTATGGGACTGGGACGTTTACCGGGGCCAGGTATACCGCGCAAACACTTGGGGAACACTGGACTTCCCGCAGGATGATATCCGTACCCACTCGTCTTATGACGCCAATATTCACCCCAACGATATGGTGAGAGTCAAGGAAGCACTGCAGGCGCACCTCGACGGAAAATCAGAGTTTTTCGAACTGGCCTACCGGGCCCGTACATTTAAAAACAAATGGATATGGATCCTGGACCGGGGCAAAGTGGTCCAGCGGGATCACAATAATCAGCCCGTCAGGATGACCGGTACGCTTAAAAATATCCACCACCTGAAAGAAGCCGAAGAACAGCTTAATTTGTTCAAACGCTCAATTGAAAACATATCCGAAGGCGTGTTCATTACCGACACCCAGTTCCGGTTTATCTCAATCAATAATGCGTACTGTAAGTACACTGGCGAGACCCGTGATCAGGCACTGGCGTCTTACCTGTATTTTCATCAGTACCCGGAAGCCTTTACCGAAGAAATTAAGAAAACATTACGCTCAAAAGGTAACTGGTCCGGTGAAGTTGAGTCCACCCGCATCAATGGTGAGCGGTATGAAATGGAGCTGAATATTGATGCTGTGCACGATGAGGACGGCAAAATCAGTCATTTCGTGGGTGTATTCTCGGACATCACCTCCCGTAAGAGCACCGAAAAGGAACTGCTCAAACTGGCGAACACGGATCCGCTGACAGAGCTGCCTAACCGGTCTTTCTTCCAGGCCAGCCACCGTAATCTGGTGCGCAAAGCGGTCCCCCATACCCTGATTTGTCTGGACATGGATAACTTTAAGAAGATTAATGACTCACTGGGGCATCAGACCGGTGATATTCTGATTAAACAAATTGCCAAACGTCTGCAACGGATAACCGGTAAGGATGCCACCTGTTACCGTCTGGGTGGCGACGAGTTCAGTGTGCTGATGGAAGACCACACCGATATCCATACCGTCACCCACTACGCACAGAGCGTGCTGGATAACCTGTCACGGCCGTTCATTATCAATAAGCAGGAATTTGTACTGGGCGCCAGTGTGGGTATTGCGTTCTACCCGGATGACGGCGGTACCCCGCAGGAGATGCTGAAAAACGCCGACACCGCCATGTACTTCGCAAAAAACAATGGCGGCAACAGCTACCAGTTCTTCAGCGGAGAAATGAATCAGAATGCGGTACGCCAGCTGCAAATTGAAAACCTCATCCGTCAGGGTATCAAAGACGATCTCTTTACCGTGTATTACCAGCCAAAGGTCGATATTGCGTCAGGTCGCCTGGTAAGTATGGAAGCGCTGGTGCGCTTTGAGCACCCCCACAAGGGCATTGTCAGCCCCGGCCAGTTTATTCCGCTGGCGGAACAAACTGGCCAGATCATTGAAATTGGCGAACA
>JBPEWW010000388.1:0-6148 GCA_052032275.1 Alteromonas sp.
CAAGAAAAGGTGGGCGGGCTTCCATAGAATTTGCCATATCCACCCTATCGCCGCCCCAGGTGAGAATTTGCCCCTCCAGCATCGTCTTTATCCAGACATACTGCGCCTTGTCCAGAGGATGACGTTCGCTCAGGTAGCTGTCATCCAGCTTCGCGGCGATGGCATTGCCGGGCTCATACCCTTCGAGATGCTTTCTGTGAGACGGATGAATCAGTTGTTTGGCGTGCTCACTACAGCCCAGCCATGGCTGCAGACAACTTGGCGTAAACCCAACTTTGCTATTCAGTTCGTCAGATACATATTCATCTTTCGCCAGCATGGCGCCTTTAAACAGCGCATTGGACGCTTCCAGTGACGCCCGCCATTCACTGGCCTGTGAGGCATCCAGTCCTTCCATGCCGTGCAGGAACATGTCCTGACGAAAAGCCGGGTAGCCGGCAAACAGCTCATCCGAACCTTCGCCGGTTAATACCACTTTATATTTTACATGCCGCACCCGCTGGCTCATCATCAGTTTGGCCACCGCCAGCGTATTGTAGATGGTTCTCTCTGTATGCCAGATAGTGCGGGAAAAATTGTTATACAACAAATCGGCATTCAGCTGCAGTACTTCCTGATCGGCATTCACTGATTCGGCCATTTCCCTGGCAATCTCTGACTCATCGTAGTCGGCATTATCAAAGCTGATAGTAAAGGTTTTCAGGGGCTCCTGTTCAATGCCGGACGCCAGCCCCAGTATTGCGCAGGAGTCGATACCACCGGACAGGTAACAGCCCACCGGGACATCTGCATTCAGGCGGACCTGCACTGCATCAATCAGTTCGCGGCGTACCCCTTCAACATAGTAATCTTCGCTGTGCTCTTCCCGGGTACCAATAACCGGAAAGTCCATATCCCAGTATTTATGAGTTTCAATATGAAACTCCCCATCTTTGCGGGAAATCTTGAGCATGTGGCCCGGTTCAACCTGCTGAATACCTTTGAAGGCGGTCGTGCCGGGCACCATGACCTGGATTAGCTGGTGAAACAACCCTTCCGAGTCCAGCTCCGGTTTTACCTCCGGGTGAGCCAGAATCACTTTCACTTCCGAGCCGTAAATGATCGCGTCGTCAGTTTGCGTCCAGTATAAGGGTTTGATGCCAAACCGATCCCGAACCAGATACAGGGTGTCTTCCATCTCATCATACAGCGAAAAGGCGAACTCGCCGCGCAGACGGGTTAGCGTGTCATTCATACCAAAGCGGCGAAACAAGGCCGGCAGCACTTCTGAATCACTTTTGCTGGTAAAGTCCACGCCAGCCGCCATTAGCTCGGTCCGGATCCGCTGGAAGTCGTAGAATTCCCCATTGTGGACACACATGGTCTGGCCGCCGTCTAACCAGAAAGGCTGCCGCCCCCGGTTTTCGTCCAAATCAATGATCGAGAGCCGGGCATGACTCATGCCAATCCCCATGTCTGCCGGGTTACAATACCCGTAACTGTCCGGGCCGCGGTGATTCATAATGGCGGCCATATTCACCAGCGTCTGTGATTCAATGGCAGTATCGGGTGTCGAAGCGAAAATGCCTGCTATTCCACACATAAATTCATCTCTCCCTTGAATTAAACAATATCGAGAACGCGCTCCACTCTGCGAACCAGGCAGGTCAGCAAGGCCTGTCGTAAGAAAACTGCGCCCCGGGCCTGTGCGAAATACCAGTTATGGGGAGTATTATCGAGACTGGTGCACAGCTCGGCACCCCGGGCAAGCGGGTGAAGCACAATAGCGCCTGGTTTAAGCGGCGACTGACTGTCGATATGAAACTGATTGCCATACTGATTGAAGGAGTTACCCTCCCACGCAATCGCATTGATATACACTACGTCTGCATCGGGTAGTACTTCGTCCAGGTTATCACTGGTGTGCACCTCTAAGCCGGCATCCAGCATTTGCTGTAGCTGATCGTCGGCAAACATGTCCGTCCGGCTTTTATCATTGACTATAGTGACCCTGCCAAAGCAGTCAGCAAATAACACCACCAGCTTCAACAGGCTGCGCACGGTTCGCATCTTAGCAGGCAGCCCGACAATGCACAGATTAACCTTCTCTGCGCCGGGGTTGGTAATCAGCTCTGGTTTCCATTTAAGGATGGTGTACAAATCGGCCAGTGCCTGCGTAGGGTGTTCATCAGTACCATTGCCTGCGTTAATGATGGGGATACGCAGCGCGCCCATCATTTCCCGCACCGAGTTGGCGTTAGTGTCACGTAATACCACACAGTCGCCGTAGTTATTAAACATTTCGCCCACGTCGGCCAGGCTCTCCCCTTTGGCAATGCCTGTGGTGGAGCGGTCGGTAATTGACATGATATCGCCGCCCAGCCGGTGCCAGGCACTTTCAAAAGACAACCGGGTGCGGGTACTGGGCTCGTAGAACGCGGAAATGAGAATTTGCCCCTGTAGAGACGTACTAAAGCGGTCGGGGTTAGCCTCGTACTTGGCTGCAAGGCGAAACAGCTGTAGCAAGCTTTCGCGATCGAACTGATCGGCGGAATACACATGCTTGTTGGTCATTTTACTTAAGTGGTCGCCATCTTCCTGAATGGCACGCAAAAGCGATTTGGGGTGAGCGCTGCCGTAGACATCGGGGCGTTCCCTTTCAAACCTGACCACAGCGTCCAATTCTGCTTTCACCATAATTTTTTACCTTTTATGTCGCGTATCAGCCAGTACAACAACAGCAGTGGGCTGATACAGCTCGCGCACAAACAGACATAAACCAGGATTGTCAGCGCCGATTCACTTATCGTCATCCTTTCTCCTCCAGTTCATGCCACTGAAAATAATCCTTACTCTGCATTATGCCTATCCGGCAACACACCAGTGACACACCACAGGAGATAATGGCAGCCACGTAAAACCCGATGGTAAAATAACCAATCAGGCCACAGGTGGTACCGGCTACCATAGCCAGCCCCGCCCATTTGCCAGTCAGTTTCGGCTGGTATAACCCAAACACGATTGGCCAGATGGTGGACGCCACAAACGCCCCCGTAAAATTAAGCAGTGCCCCCAGCGTCGCCAGCTTAAAGGCAGCGACGCACCAGGTACCCAGGCCAAGCCCGATAACGATTAAACGGTTAGCCCGCAGCAGCGCCTGAGAACTGGCGTCCGGCACGAATAGCTTTTTAACGATATCCTGAGTAAGTAGATCAGAAGTGGCGGCAAGTAATGAATCCATGCTGGAAGCCAGTGCGGAGAACACGATCACAAAGATAAATATCGCCCCCACACTACCCAGCAGTTTCGCTGCCACCATAGGTCCCACCATATCCGCGCTGGGCGGGATCAGGTTCAGGGAACTGGCGGCCAGGGCAATGAATCCGGTCACTACAGGAATGGGTAACCACAACAGGCCAGCGGTGAGATACGATTTCTTGCCAATGCCCGGACCGAAAGCAAACGCCCGTGACCACCACACATTGGAGTGGAATATTTCGCCGATACCAAAAAAGATATTATTAAAGAAGAACATGATGGCAGCCGGAAACAGCAGATTAAGCAGCTCGGGCTGTTCGCTTATGAGTGTGCTGTGCATGGTGTCAAAGCCCACGGTGTCGATACACACCCAGGCAACAATCACCACCCCGGTAATAATTACGATACTCTGCACAAAATCTGTGGCAATGACGGCCTTGAGCCCTCCAAGCAGGGTATAGCCCACGCATATTGCTAATATTGCTGTCATGCCGGTGAGGTAACTTAAATCACTTAATGAGGACAACAGCAGACCACCTGCCATCCCCAGACTGACCAGCCAGCCAAAGGCATAGCACAGAGAAATCACAATAAACATGGCCCAGGCGAACCGGCCGTAACGCTGATAGATAAAGTCGCCGCTAGTAAATCCGTTCGGCAGAAGCTGCCGGATCCGCTGCGCCAGTGGGGCAAACAGGATCAAACCGAGGGCGGCCATGCTGTAGCCCAGCATGCCCCACACCCCAAACTGATAGGTCAGTTGCGGGGCTACCAGTGTCGTATTGCTGGTGATCCACGTCGCCATGGCTGTCGCTGTCGCCATCGCAAAACCGACATTGCGGCCCGCCAGGGCATAATCGTCAATGGTGTGGTTATTGCGACCCAGATACCATCCCCAGGCGACCCAGACAATGCCAAACAACACCAGGATCACCAGCGCCGTATCACGCCCCAGCATAAAGTCAGTCATCCCGGCTCCCTTTGAACAACGCGATCAGCAAATAAATGAACATAATCAGTCCGAGCGAAAATAGCCCAAACGCACTGGCTAACGAATAATGGCGTACATCAAGTGAGAGGATTGGCGTTTGCGCGTCGGGGCCGGACAGACTGAAGCGGTATTGCCCGTCTGGCAGGCCTGTAATCACCCAGTCCTGCTCAGCCACCACCGGGTACTGGCTGAAGACGTCGCCATTAGCCAACTGGACTTTCAGCGTTTGATACCGTGCATAGCCTGCTTTCCAGGGAACCACAACGGTGCCGTCCTGACTGGTTTGTTGTTCAGGTTCTGCCGCCGTCGCCGGGGCAAGGCCGGACACCAGCAGCAAGCCGGTTAACAGGGCTATAGCGACAAAATCTGGCACCGCGTGCCAGCGATAACGCGACAAAATGAGTGTCCTTTTTCTCCAGTGCAAATCTAGCCTACTAATTATTTGCACTATAATCAAAGTCATTCTACTGTGATTAAATATCGTCCTGTCATTTAGAAATAACTCGCCTCATTTAATGCGTAACATTAGGAAATTTTCATTATGTCCACGCTTTCCATCAACCTTGAAAGGCTCAAATCCGACCTGCTCTCACTGTTCGAAATCGGCTTCGACCCGATCACCAAAGGGGTCACCCGATTAGGGTTTACCGACGCTGACTCCAGAGCTAAACACTGGCTACAGGAAAAGTTTGAGTACGAAGGGTTTTGGTCGCAAATCGATCAGGCGGGAAACGTCATCGGCAGAGCCCAGGCAGCACAACCATCCCAGGTTGTCGCCACCGGATCACACATCGACTCCGTAATTAGTGGCGGGATGTTCGATGGCACGCTGGGCGTGCTGGCTGGATTAGAAGTATTGAGGGTGCTACGTGACAACGACATTACCCCACCCACCCCGATAGAAGTGTACGCATTTGCTGAAGAGGAAGGGCGTTTCGGCGGCATGATGGGGGTACAGGCCTTAATTGGTGAGCTCACGCCAGACTGGCTGATGTCAGCACACGATGTGAACGGCGTGAAGTTACAGGACGAAATGCGTGCCTGCGGGCTGGATCCTTTGCGCGCACTGGAGGCGCGTGTCGATCCTGGCTACTTCAAAAGTTATATCGAACTGCACATTGAACAAGGGCCGGTGCTGGACACCATCAGAAAGCCCATAGGCGTCGTCGAGTCTATATCCGGGGTGTACAAATGGATAGTACGGCTTATCGGTAAGTCGAATCATGCCGGCACCGCCCCCATGCACATGCGCAGTGATGCATTTATGGGCCTGGCAAATTTTGCCAATGAGATTCCGCGGATCATTGCCGAAGAAGGCTCTGATAAAAGCCGGTTAACCGTGGGGAAAGTAGATCTCAAACCCGGTCACGCACACACCGTGCCGGGCGAAGTTGAGTTTACGCTGGTCGGTCGTGACACCGATGGCGAAGTGATGCAGGCGCTGGCCAACAGTTGCCGTAAAGTCTTATCGGCAATCGCCCGCAAACACCACTTAATGTTCGAGTTCGAGCAGATGAGCTGGCTGGAACCGCAACCTATGTCCGAGGCCATTATCGGGCTGATTGCTGAACAGGCCACGAAGCTGGCCCTTCCCTTTGAACACATGCCCAGTGGCGCAGGGCACGATGCTCAGCATATGGCAAAGGTTACCCAGGCGGGTATGATCTTTGTGCCCAGCGTGAATGGTATCAGTCATGCGCCCGACGAGTGGACCCACTGGCAGGATATCGAAAAAGGCGCCAACGTGCTGTTGCACAGCCTGCACAAGCTGGCTACCGAGTAAGGACTAACCGGGTAGTATGCATCATCACTAACAGCAGGCGGTACCAAGGTTATACCCTGACCGCCAGCACATCGGTTTTTACGCCGTGCAAAACTGCGTTCGCAGTCGAGCCCAACAACAACTGCATACCACTTTGG
>JBPEWW010000389.1:0-7029 GCA_052032275.1 Alteromonas sp.
AGTATCAGTGGCGTGAGTGTGGATCCGCTTGGCCTGACTAATGGTGTTGGCGTACCCGGTACCAACGACGTAAATATTCGCCTGCTGGTGACCGACGGTTACACGGGAATTGATGATGCCCAGGGCCATCCCGCTCAATCATTTATTGAGTATGTGGTCAGTCAGCGCTTAATGGATGCCAAAGGAAATGGCTTTAAGCCAGACGCACCGCTGCGTCGCGGGGAGCTGGCCGATGCTCTGTCATTGTCTGCCGATGTCCGTCAGGCGCTGGCGGGTAATACGCAGCAGTTTTTCGACAGTAACAGCAGCAATGCGGCAGCAATCAATAGCGTAACGGCCACGGGCAGCGTGCTGGCGGATAAAACCATGACCGACGCGCCGTTGATGCTGGCGGCATCCAATGACGTGTTTGATACCAAAGGAAAAGTGAACCGTGAAGCGATGGCCTACTCCATGGTACAGGCGCTGGGTCTGCAGGAGCAGGCACAAGCCTTTAACCCGGATGATGACATTGTCGCCGTGGTATTCGACCAGGCAGTGGTTGTGGCCGATACTGACGAGATTGCCCCGGCCATGCGCGGCTATGTGCAACAGGCGCTAGCCATGGGATTATTCCAGGTATCGGTAGAAGTGGAGCAGGGCGCGTTCGACACTGAGCCCACACTGAAAGCCTACTTTGAGCCGGCTGCGGTGGTATCCCGCGGGGAAGCAGCCTATGTGATCAGCCAGTTCAGACAGGTGGCCAACTAAGCCAGGCAACTAGTGCAATGATGAGCCGGCCCAGTGGGCCGGCTTTTTTTATTCCAGTAAACCGGCTTTGCCGGCCATGCGGATAAGTTCGGCTGAACTGCTGACATTCAGTTTCTTATAAATATTACTGCGGTGGTTCTCGGCCGTTTTCAGACTCATATCCAGCAACTCGGCGATTTTTTTACTGGTGTTGCCGGCTGCCACCAGAAAGAACACTTCCCGTTCGCGCCGGGTGAGGGCGTTGAGCGGGCTCAGACGACGGGTCGCCGGGCTGATCTCAGACTGGCCGGCCTCGGCATTTGGGAACACGGTTTTACCCTGGGCCACTTTTTTAATGGCCGCAATCAGCTCGTCGCCGGACGACTCTTTGAGCATATAGCCTTTGGCCCCGGCGCCCTGCATGGCCTCCACATACTCCACCTCATCATGCATGGACAGCACCAGGATTCGGGTGTCAGGGCGCTGGCTAAGCAGCTTATCAATGGCCACCAGACCGCTCATTTTCGGCATGGAAATGTCCATCACAACCACATCCGGTGTCAGTTTCAGGGTCTGCTCAATCAGCTCAACGCCATCGCCGCATTCACCTATTACTGTTAAATCGGGATCGGCTTCGATCATCTGGCTCACGCCCTGGCGCATCAATACATGATCATCAGCCAGTACTACTGTTATGCTCATACCGGTACCTTGATTGTGGTTCGGGTGCCTTTACCGGGTGTTGACGTGAGAGTGTACTCAGCATCAAACGCCTTGGCACGGTCAGCAATGCTGGTGAGTCCTATTCCCGGCTCGATGCTGGTTGGGTCAAACCCGTCACCGTTATCGGCAATGTCCAGCCGGATAACATTGTGATGGGAAGCCAGGGATAATGTAACCTGGCTGGCATGACTGTGCTTTACACAGTTTACCAGCGCCTCCTGGCTGATTCGGAATAATAGAATACTGATATCTTTAGGAATATCCACATCCAGTTCGACAGAAACCTGAATATCCGCAGTTTCATGTTCAAACAGGTTACGACATAACCATTTTAAAGCGGGTTTAAGGCCAAGATCATCCAGTATCGTCGGGCTCATCATCCGCGACAGTTGCCGGACATCGCTGAGCGCCAGTTCGGCGATACTACACAGTTCATTCAGCTCCGGCGACGCTGCCGCCATTCCCTGCAGACGCCGGGTCAGGCCAGTCAGGAGCTGGCCCACGCCGTCATGCAATTCTCTTGATAACCGGGCCTTTTCCGTTTCCTGTTGTGCCCACAGTCGTTTCGCGAGGCTGGTGAGCGCTTGCTCTTCTTCATCCAGGCGACGTTTTAGCAGCGCCTGCAGGCGCAAAATCTCTTGTAAGTCAGGGGCAGTGCTATTGTTGCTCAAGGTAGGTTTGCCTGTACTGTTCGGCCTGATTTTCACTTAGCTGACCCAGCCAGCGTTCAGTCAGTTGCTGATGTCGGGCCTGGCCTTCATCTGCCCCGACAGCCTGATAGTAGAGGTGATTACGCCAGTAGTCAGGGTGGGCCGCCAGTTGCTGTGCCAGGGTGTCCTGCTGACTGCCGGTCAGCGCCTGCAGATACAGCCATTGCAGGTAGGCCTGATAGAAGCGCGGTGCGACCTTATCGCCGACCCCTTGCATGGCTGCGGTGGCGGCCAGATCAGGGTTGCGCTCCAACAGGTCCAGCTTTATTTGTAATTCAGTCGCCACGGGGATACTCAGGCTGTTCAGGGTGGCCAGGTATTCCTCCAGGCTGGCCTGATCCGGGGCGGCGGTCTCCATACGGTAGGCGGTGGTCAGCCAGCCAAGCACCGCATAGGCTTCGAGCATCTCTGCGGTGACTTCCTGTTGCAGGCGCGGCAGTTGTGCCTCTACGCACTGCCAGTCGGCGGTCATCACGCACATTTCTGTCTGCCATAAAGTGATGGCGACCCAGGCGCGGGTATCGTTGCTGTCGTCGGCCAGTTTGCGGGCATTCTGCATGTGCTCGCGGGCATCCGGCAAGCGCCCTTCGTTAAAGTGCAGATAACTGAACAACAGGCTGTTGTACATTTGCTCCTGACTCTGCTCTGGCGTGAGGGCATCCGCTACCCGGGATAATAAGCGTCTGGCAGCGCGGTTATCGCCTTTGACCAGGCTTAGCTGGGCCATGTTTTGCCAGGTTCGCAACAGGTGCGCCTGATCATTGAGCTTTTCAAACTGATTAATGGCCTGTTGCCAGTAAATTTCGGCCAGCGAGAAATCGCCGGTTAGAAAGTGCATATACGCCACATTGCTCATGCTTTCAGCCTGCTTCGCGTTATCGTCCTCCTGCACACGTATGTCTAACCCGCGTTTATAAAATCCGAGTGCTTTCTGATACCGGCCGCGCTCTTCATATAAAAAACCGAGGGTATCCAGTACGTGGGCCTGACGGGGTTTGTCACCGATAGCCTGCAGCAGGCTGGAGGCTTCACTCAGGGCATCTTCCGCCACACTGAACTCGCCGTTAATGGCGGCCACATTAGCCAGGTTCGCCAGCGTGGTGGCCCTGTCTGACGGGTTGGTATCGGCATCCCTAATGGCCAGCGCATCGGTAAAGTAGCGCTGCGCCACGGCATAGTCTGATAACCGCAAGTGGGCAACGCCAAATGCGTTGAGTACCAGGCCTTCGCCCTGGCTGTCACCGGCTTTACGGAAGGCGACCAGGGCTTTGGTCAGGGGTTCGTCGATAGCATATTCTATGTCGCCGTTAATGATCTCCAGGCGGGCCAGCTCAAACCAGTACTGACCGTTGTGCGGCGACAAGGTCAGTGCCTGCTGGTAATCCGCCATCGCCTGTTCACTGTTGCCGGCCCATTCATGAATGGCGGCGCGGGTGGCGAGCAGGCGGGGGCGGTTGGGGTACTGGGCCACCAGTGTATTGGCAGCCTGTTGTGCCAGCGCCAGATCATCGTTCATTTGTGCGCGCAGTAACTGCCCTTGCAGGTGCCAGTAATCGCTGTCTGGTTGCAGGGAAAACAATACATCCAGGTATTCCCGTGCCCTGACCAGATTATTTTCTTCCAGCGCCAGTTGTGCGCCTTCCAGCCAGCCGCCCGGGTAGTCCGGGTATTCTTGCTGTAATGCTGCCACCGTGCTGGCCAGATCCGGGGCCGACTGGGAATCAGCAGACCGCAGTGCCGCCATATAGTCCAGGCTGGGCTGTGGAGCGTCCACCGCCAGTTCCGTATAGAGCGCGGCCACCAGCTTTTCGGCAAACTGCTGGATGTCGGCATTCATCGTCGCCGTTTGTACTTCGTGGGTAACATCCACCAGCGTCTTGTCGGCAGGCATAAGCCGGGCTGCGCCCCGCATCAGATACGCGCGGGAGCCGGTGGCTACGGCATCCAGCACGACCACCACATCAGCCCCGAGGGCGGCCGCCATATCGGCCCGCTCGGTGCTGATCTCCCAGGGTTGGATAGCCAGGTTCTCCACCAGTCGGGTGGCCTGTTCCGGTGAAATTATTGCGATAGCCGGCTCAGTGGCTAATGGCCCGTAAAGAATATCGGCCATGGTGCCCAATAACGGAAAGGCCGGGTCATGCACCATGACCACCTGCAGCGGACGATCCGGCAGGACCGGCGTTTCCGGCCCCGGCTGGCGCAGCACAAAGACGGTGGCAAGCACCAGCAGGACAGCAATTGCCCCCGCAGCGACAATGGAGAATAGCCGGGGGGAAGGAGTGTTACGCAGAGTCCCTGCAGCCTCGGCTACATCAGGCCGTGCCGCAGGGTTGTGTTGCGTGAGTTTGCCAATCAGCCGCTGCTGACGGCGGTGCCACAGAGTATCAGATAATGAAAAGCGCGCGCTGGCCACTGCAGCCAGCATATCGGCCAGTACCTTGCCGGCGCTGTAGGTATCAGAAGTGGCCGTCGGGGTGCCGGTTTGGATAACTTCCGGCGCCGAGTAAGCAGCATGACCACTGGTTTGTGTATCACCGCTGCTTTGCGCGGCCCGGCCGATGCCGAAATCAATTAACAGCAGATTATCGTCGTTATCAATCAGTATGTTGTCAGGCTTGATATCGCCGTGCCGCACCCCGGCCTGATGGCAGGCATGCAACGCATCCAGTAACTGTTCCGACCAACGCCGGTAATGCGTGCGGCTGATGGGCTGCAGCAGCCGCTCATACAATGGCACGCCATCCACGTACGCCATGGTGAAAAAGACGTGGTCATCATCGGCAAAGACATCGTGCACCCGCACAATATTGGGGTGCTGCAGTTTTCTGGCTAACACCACCTCATTGCGCACGGCCTGCAGATGCTGGGGATCGGTGGGGGTACCATCAATCAGCTTCAGGGCAACATCCACTTCCAGAAGGGTGTCGTGTGCGGCGTACACAGAGGCCTGGGAACCAGCGCCCAGTTGTGAAATAACGCGAAAGCGGCCAGCCAACAATGCATTGGCGGCAAGGCGGTGTGCTGAATGTAATTGTTGCGTGCTCAGTTCATCCGCATTCTCAGAGGAATGGCTTTGCCCGGTCAAAAACTCGCTCCAATAATTTACGCCAACGGCTAGCGTACTACGAACATGCTGCTAAAGAAATCTTATGCTCGATAGATTGGAATAACAAACGTAAAGACAAAAATTGTCCTAACGAGGTGGCAAAGCGCACGTCGGTGTCGGAGAAATACACCCGACCCTGGGTATTGTCGCCGTAAAGCACGCCGACGGTATCGTTTTCCACTTTAACCGGCACGCACAACGCGGCTTTGATGCCGTGCTGCAAAATACTTTGCTGCGCGTTTAAGCTGGTGTCCTGCTGAATGTTGCCTATCGCCAGCGGGGTGCCCGCCTCCATACACCGGGAAATGATGGTCCGGCTGCCGCTAAAGCTGTCCGCGTCCATCCACGGCTGATAACCGATACTCGACTGAAAGCCGGCTTGTTTATCAAACAGAATCAGTGCAGCGCGCTCGCAGTGCAGGGTTTGTTGCATACACTCACGGGCCACATTTACCAGTGTCAGCGTGCTCTCGCAACGGTTTATCTGGCGATGGTAGCGGCCCAGCTGTTGTTTGCGCCAGACCTGCTGGCTGTCCTGCTTGACCAGCGCCTTGCGGCTGACCGGCGTCAGCCGGCAGGGGACCGGCCCAAAATGCAGGACCCGGGCAGAGGCAATGGTTGTGCTTGCCACCGGCTGACCATTGTCATAGCAACCGGTACTGCTGGTGTCGGTGCAAAGCCAGGTGTCATCGTCATCCGCCCGCAATGAAGCATGCTGGCGCGATACCTGCGCGTTCGCAATAACGATATCCGAGCCCTGTGCGCGGCCCACTACGTAATCGCGGCCGGCAAACAGGGTGTGTTCGGCAATGACACCGTCAGGCTGAGGTACCGCCAGTTGCAATGGCATGGTCGTGCCCTATAAGGTCCGCAAGCTGTAACGCAACGTGTACAGACGGGTAAGCAGCTCGCCTTTCACGTTGACAATATCATCAGCAGAGCGCCACACATCGTCCATCTGGGCACCTGATGTGGTTTCGGTGGTGGCAATCAGGCTATCCACTGCGGTGGAGGCGGCGGTGTAGTCACTGGCCTGCAGCGCGGAATACAGACTGTTCAGCCCGCTGTCCAGGGCGGTCAGTACGACCGGGTCGATACGGCTGCGGTTGCTGCTGACCACATCGTCCAGCAAGGCGTATTTAGTGGTCAGTACCTCACTTTGGGGGCGGGTGTCGGCCATGATGATAAAGTCCGAGAAGCTGCCCGTATTACCCCGCGCCCGGAAGCTGCCTGATGACGTCAGCTGGGTAATGTCTTCAAAGGTGCCGTCCGCATGCGAGCGGAATAAACGCAGTGGCGTGCCGGCAACGTAATGCAGGTTTTTGGTATACAGCTCGACGGTGGCAACGCCTTCAAAGGCAAAGCCTTTATCGGTTTTAGGTTCAATAGAAACCATGACCGGAAACGCAGCCGGCGCGCTGATCAGCGACGTAGGCAAACGATTCTGAATAGCCAGCGACGTGGGCGACAACAGCTCCGCGGTAACGTCTACCGTGTTCGCATTAAGACCGACGGTGTTGTCGAATTCCAGCGTGACGTCGACGGCGATACTCTGGCCCAGGTCAATTTTGGCCTGCACGGTATTGTCGGCGATGGTGAGTGTGGTGGGTGAAACGACCTGTGCTTGCGCGATTGGCACGGCAAGTACTGCACAGGCTACCAGCGTTCGTAAGAATGATACTTTCATAGCGTGTACCTCTTGGTTGATGTTCAAAAATACAGCAAGGCGGAAGTCGGTGCAAGTCGCACCACTCCGCC
>JBPEWW010000039.1:0-2079 GCA_052032275.1 Alteromonas sp.
GACCTCACTGGCACCGGGAAACCCGTTATCCGTATTCCAGACCAGCTCAGTCGTAGTGCGGGTCCGGGAGGAAATATCGTAGTTTGTATTTGAAAAGGATGCACTGGTGGGGTCCAGTTCACCGCGCACGGTAATGCTGGTATCCGGAATGTTCATCTGAGCAGAGGTTAAGCGCAAATAAGCGCTGGTGATGGTGGCTCCCTGCGGGACATTAATTTCGCGAAAGCGCAAGCCGGTGTGCACGGTATCCGTTCCATTGCTGATTGTCAGTGTATTGTCGTACCGGTTAACGTTGCCATTAATTTCGGTAGCATCATCCTGGTCATTGGCCACCGAGGTAATCAGTTCCGGACTGATGGTCTCATCAATGTTTTTAACCGGGAACAGCACCGGGCCGCCGTAATCCGAGAATCGCATCAGACCGGCATTAATGTTGGTGGCAGAGCGCAGGGTTTCTTTCAGCGCATTTTGCACACGCAGCATCCGCGATTCACTGGTATTGTCCGTCGCCCCCATACTGCCCGACGTATCCATAATGAAGAGCACATTGGGATTGTAGGTGACGGCCGACGACGAGGTGCCCAGATAAATATCCAAATCGTCACCGAAGGCTGACCAGCCAATACAGCTGAACACCAACACGGGTGCAAACCACTTTGCTAGCACTTTCATTACTGCTTTCCTCTGGTTACTGTGAGGCCGGTGCGATCACCGACGCCGACAGCGTATTAGCGACCACGCTGGAGCTGCTTGCCACCTTGCCACAACCGCGAATAATAAAAACGTGACAGGTAACATTACTGCCACCAATGACATTGCTTGAGCCACGGCAGGCCTGCTCACGCACAAATGCGGTCCGTGACCAGCTCTGTGTTTCAGGCTGACTCTGGTAGTTACCGGTTGCATTATGTTGACTGCCGGTACTCAGGCCTGATGCCGTCAGGCTGCGATTCGTCCAGTCAGCAGCGTTGGAACACGCCAGTTCATCGGTCGCCGGGTCAAAGGTCACGCCCTGCCGGGCCTCTGACAGCGGGTCAGTTTTAGCGTCGTCGGCCAGCAACACCTCATCTTCAGATTCGAAAAATACGCCGGCTATGGCTGCTTCGGCTGCGTCGAATGCCAGCCCACCCTGCTGCATGGCGACCGCCATTCTTGACTGCGACAGACTACCGGTGACCGCGCTCACGCCTAAAATAGTGAGTGACAGTAACACCAGCAATGCCAGTACCATGACCAATCCGCGCTCTTTCATCGTGAACTCCTGACAAAATTCTTCACGTTGCGTAGTGCAATGGTTTTCGTAAACACCTGATAATACCGCTGGGTATCCAGGGTAACTTTCGCCTCGTTCAGTACCGCGTATTCGGGCGTGACAGTTTGCACGACTTCATTTTCGTAGCTGCTCAGCAACAGCCCCAGCCGTAATGCCACAACCTGCTGATTGTCTGCCCGCAAGGCGGCCAGTTGATCGGCAGTGACATACGTAACAGCCTGGCCCAGCGAGTCTTCGGCACGATCGCTCACCCCGTACTGCACCTGAAAGCTGGTTACATTGTCCAGCAACACCACCGACGGTGCAGTGACTGCCGAGACCTTTAGCCCCCGCAGAACCCGGCCATCATAGCCTGTACAGGTCAGGGCATTCGCAGCCACAAAATAGTGGTTCACGACATGAAACTCTTCGCCAGCATAACCATGATCGTTGCCGGTACAGTCGCTGGCTGCCAGTTTGCTGATTACCAGGGTATCGTTGCCGCCGGACGCGCCCTGGGTGCTTCCCAGGGTGGCATCGGCGAAAAAGTCGTTGGTCAGGCCGATGGCATGGTTTTGCACCCACGCTGCCTCAACCACCAGGTCGACACTGTCATCGATGGTGGCGGTAATGGTGTCGTAACGTCCGGTTTCGACTAATTCTCTGGACAGGCGCATTGTAATGAAGCGGCCCGACTCCTGAACTTCGGCGACCGCCTGGTTGAGCTTATTGGTCACCTGGCTGCTCACCAGCACCTGAATAATCGCGCCGGTAATGATCAGCCCCAGTAACAGGGTGATCATCAGTTCAACCAGCGAAAATCCCTT
>JBPEWW010000390.1:0-2788 GCA_052032275.1 Alteromonas sp.
CGGCCGGTAATGTAATCTTCGGTTTGTTTTTTCTCAGGCATGGTGAATAAGGTGTCGCTGTCGGTATATTCAATCAGCCGTCCCTGATGTAAAAACGCGGTATAGTCTGATACCCGCGCGGCCTGCTGCATATTGTGGGTGACGATGACAATCGTGCAGCGCTTTTTTAACCCGGCCATCAGCTCTTCAATGAATAGCGTAGTGAGCGGATCCAGCGCGGAGGTAGGCTCGTCAAGCAGTAACACATCGGGTTTAAGCGCCAGCGCGCGGGCAATCACCAGCCGCTGCTGCTGACCGCCGGACAGAATATGTGCGCTTTCAAATAACCGGTCCCTGACCTCTTCCCACAACGCGGCATCTTTCAGCGCGCTCTCAACCGCATCGTCTAACTGCCGACGTCCACGCACTCCTTGCAGGCGCAGGCCATAACTGACGTTATCATAAATGCTCATCGGGAACGGGTTGGGGCGCTGAAACACCATGCCTACCTGCGTCCGCAACCGCGAGACATTCTCTTTTTTGTGATTGATATCCCGGCCATCCAGAAAAATACTGCCCTGATAGCGGCATCCCGGATACAAATCATTGAGGCGGTTAAATGCACTGACCAGCGTAGATTTACCACACCCACTCTGACCGATAAAGGCGGTGATGCGGTGTTTGGGGATGCGCAGGCTGATATCCTGCAACACATGCTTATTCCCAAACCACAGGTTCAGGTTCTGTACCTCCAGCGCGGTGTCAGCGTCAGACAAATTGCTGACATCCAGGGTTTCGTGGTCAAACAGCTTTAACATGCGGCCTCTTCTATAACAGGTAGCGCTTTCTGAGCCGGGTACGCAGCAGTACCGCCAGAATATTCAGCACGAACACCACCAGCAGCAATAATAAACAGGCGGCAAACATCATTGATGCCCCTTTTGCGTCGGTCTGGCTGTGAAAAGCACCATCATATATTAACACGCCCAGGTGCATAAACTGGCGATCCAGATGTAAATAGGGAAACTCACCGTCCACGGGCAGATTCGGCGCGAACTTGACCGCCCCGACTAACATCAGCGGCGCCACTTCACCGGCCGCCCGCGCGATAGCCAGGATCACGCCGGTCATGATCCCCGGCGAAGCAATCGGCAAAATGGTGTATAACACCGTCTCCGCTTTGGTTGCACCCAGCGCATAACTGCCCGCCTTTAGGCCGTCGGGCACCCGCCGCAGGCCCTCTTCGGTGGCGACTATCACTACCGGTAAGGTCAGAATGGCCATAGTCAGCGCAGCCCAGAACAACCCCGGCGTGCCCATGGTGGGAGCCGGCAGTCGGTCAGCAAAGAATAGCTCATCCAGATTACCGCCCAGCGTATAGACAAAAAAGCCCAGCCCGAAGACCCCGTACACAATGGAGGGCACCCCGGCCATATTGCTGACACTCACCCGGATAGCGGCGGTCAGGGCATTATCAGGTGCATACTCACTCAGATACACCGCCGCCAGCACCCCAAACGGGGTGACGATAATGGTCATTAAAAACACCATCAGTACCGTGCCGAACAAGGCGGGAAATACCCCGCCTGAGGTATTGGCCTGTTTGGGCGACTCACTGAGGAAGGTCCAAATGGCGCCGGTGACCATACGCACTTTTTGCCACGCCGACAGCTGATTGACCCGGTTCACCCGCTCAATGTCTGCCAGCGGGAGTTGCAGGTGGCTGCCGTCAGCAAAACTGACATCCAGCTGATACGCATTGCGCTGCTCTTCCAGCGCGCGGGTTTGCCCCTGCCAGGTAGCAAATTCTGCATTGAGGCGCAGGCGTGCCGGCGCATCGTTGTCCACATCGCGAATATCCAGTTCAGCCAGCTGCTCGTGGATCCCTGACAAATAGGTCTCACGGATTTGCTCAATGCGCTCGGTGAGTGCCCGCACCTGCTGCTTATTTTCCTGGTAGGCCGACAAGGGAGGCCGTGCGCCGCCAGCGGTAATCAGGTGGTTGGGACGGGCCAGCACCATGGTACCGTCCCGCAAGTCAATCTGGCTGGCCTCACTCACCAGCTCACGATCATTGAGGTGACGATCTTCGACCAGGGTTTTGGTGCCGAACGGGTGACGGGCATCGGAATAACTCATTTGCCACACACGGTTACCTGACTCTTCGTTGCGCACCCGCATCTGCGCGTACACCGTTTTATTGCTGGCGGTGGCAGGATCGTAAAATTCAGTTTCATAAATCGGCGACGGCCAGAAGTAAGCACCGCCTCTGACGACAATCAGGATCAGAATACTGAACAGCGCCAGCAGTAACAGGCTGGCCAGAAACGCCGTAAAACTGATGGTAAAGGACTGCCGCTGGGCAGGTGTGAGCAGGTGCTGCAGGTTAACCAAAATACGCACTCCTGCGCAGTCGCTGGCGCAACAGTTCAGCCAGGGTGTTCACCACAAAGGTAAACGCAAACAGAATACCTGCCGTGAAAAACAGGATCTGATAATGGGCACTGCTTACATCGGCTTCCGGTAATTCAATGGCCAGGTTGGCCGTGAGTGCCCGCAGTCCCTCCAGCAAACTCCAGTCAGAGACAGGCGTATTGCCGGTGACCATCAAAACGATCATGGTCTCGCCAAATGCCCGCCCAAAACCCAGCATGACTGCCGCCAGTATGCCTGGCAGGGCTACGTGCAAGACCACATGCACCAGGGTTTGCAGACGTGTGGCGCCGAGTGCGAATGACGCATGTTTAAGGTGGTCCGGGACACCACTGATCGCATCTTCAGCCAGTGAATAAATACTCGGCGAAATGGC
>JBPEWW010000391.1:0-1650 GCA_052032275.1 Alteromonas sp.
GCATCAGCCGGGAATGCGACGGCGACATCGTCGCCCAGTTCCTGCACCAGCGAAGCCAGTTTGTCTTCACTGCGTGCGGTAAGCGCAACTTTGTGGCCATCACTGACCAGTCGTCTGGCAGTTGCGGCGCCTATGCCACTCGATGCGCCGGTAATCAGGACAATTTTAGATTTCATAAATTCCTCTGTGGATAATATTCGTTACGGGCAAGATTCATTGTGTCATTGGCCATACCAGGATCACTTGATCAGCAACACGCACTGAACCCCGCGGCTGACCACTGGTTGGATGTGTAGACGTCCAAAATGGAATTTTGAAATATGTGCTGGTTAAATCCCTGGTAAATAAGGATGTTTATTTCGGTGTGCGGGCTTTGAATTGGTAAAGGAGTATGAGAGTCTTCTTTTACAATAATAAAAACAGCAGTTTTCTTGGCCTGTCGGTTGACAGATAGACGTCTATACGGCAAATTGGTCCTATGAAAAAGAAAATAATGATGAGCACCACCGGCATGATTATTACCACCTCAGTGAGGGCGGTCGCTGGTTAGTGCGCATTAGCAACAGACACCGAAAGCCCGCCCTTACCAAGAGCGGGTTTTTTTTTACCTAAATCGCTGCAAGAATTGACAGGCGTATTAGTAAGGAGCAACGAATGAAAGTATTAAAGTTTGGTGGATCGTCTCTGGCCGATGCAGCCCGATACTTACGGGTGACCGAGATCAGTACGACCACCCACCAAACCGACGGTGCTGCGGTTGTGCTTTCAGCGCCTAAGGGAGTCACTAACGCCCTGTCGCTGCTATGTGAGCAAGCCGCAGCCGGTGAGGATTATACGCCGCTGTTAACCAAACTCAGTGAGCTGGTGGCAGGCATTGCCAGTGAGCTGGACAATGAACTGGAAGGGTTTGCCTACCAGCAGGTTAGCGATTTTATTAATAGCCAGCTAGCCACACTGACTCAGCACCTGCAGGGGATTGCGTTACTGGGTGTCGCACCGGATGAGGTGACCGCAGGCATACTGAGTATTGGCGAATACATCAGTGTGACCTTGTTCAGTGCCATTCTGACGGCGAAAGGGGTAAGCAACCGGGTTATTGATCCGGTGAAATATATTCAGGCGGAAGGCGACTACCTGGACAGCATTGCCGATGTAGCGCTGAGTAAAGCAAAATTTTCAGATGTGCCGGCAGACGGATCAGTATTGCTGGTTATGCCCGGTTTTGTGGCCGCTAACGAAGACGGCGAAAAAGTGACTTTGGGTCGTAACGGATCCGATTACTCGGCAGCCGTGCTGGCGGCCTGTATTGATGCCTCGTGCTGTGAGATCTGGACCGATGTGGATGGTGTTTACAATGCCGATCCTAACCAGGTTGAAGGTGCCGTGTTGCTGGATAAGCTGACCTACCAGGAAGCCATGGAGCTGTCCTATTTTGGTGCCAAGGTGTTGCACCCGAAAACAATCGGGCCGATTGCGCAGCATCATATTCCCTGTTTGATCCGCAATACCCTCAACCCGGCGGCCCCCGGCACCTTAATCAGCAATGAAGCGAGCAGCGTGTGGACCTCGGTAAAAGGCATTTCCCAGCTGGATGATGTGACCATGTTCAATGTGGCCGGGCCGGGCCTCAAAGGCATGGTGGGGATGGCG
>JBPEWW010000392.1:0-3535 GCA_052032275.1 Alteromonas sp.
AGTTGCGCGTGCTTTTTAAGCAGCGACTTGCTATCACTTTTCATACACAGACAGCTGTTCTATCAGCATTTGCACGGACTCCCGTCCGCGAAAAACGTTCACGTCTAGCTGATAGGCCACCTCGACATAGCGGACATCCGGTGCCGGCCACACGCTGGTATCAATATTAAATGCGATGCCGTCAATTTCATCACCTTCAGGGGTACGCAGCACCAGTTTAAGGTGCTTCTGGCCTACAATCCGCTGATGGACCAGCTCAAATATGCCATCAAACACCGGCATCTCAAAGCCCTGACCGAAGGGGCCGGCCTGCCGTAACTGACGGGCAAAGGCCAGGTCCAGCTCGGCTGCGGTTAACGGGCCGTCTGACCAGATGGCATCGGTATTGTCGCGGTTGGCAAGGTGGGTCGCCGCAACGGCACAGAACGCTGACTCAAACGCTGCCAGATTCGCCAGTGGCAGACTTAATCCTGCCGCCATGGCATGACCGCCAAATTTATCAATTAAACCCGGATTCGCCGTATTCACTTCTTCAAGCACATCCCGAATGTGGACGCCAGGCACTGACCGGGCCGAGCCTTTAATGACAGTGTCATCCTGATGGGCAAAGGCAATCACTGGCCGGTTGTATTGCTCTTTGATACGCCCGGCTACAATGCCTATCACGCCCTGGTGAAAGTCTTGTTTATACAACACCAGCGCGGCTGGCATGTCTGCTTCTGACAGGGTAAGCGAGGCGACAGTCTGCATGGCCTCTTCCCGCATGCCGGCTTCAATTTCACGACGCTGTTGATTCAGACTGTCGAGCTCTGCGGCCATCATACGGGCCTGCATCGGATCATCTTCCAGCAAACAGGCGATGCCCATGGCCATGTCGTCCAGCCGGCCCGCCGCATTCAGACGCGGCCCCACCACAAACCCTAAATCTGATGCGCTCAGGTGGGCCGGTTCCCGGTTCGCCACTTCCACCAGTGCTTTAATACCGGGGCGGCACTTGCCGCTGCGAATACGTTGCAGCCCCTGATGCACTAAAATACGGTTGTTTTTATCCAGCGTGACCACATCGGCGACCGTCCCTACCGCCACCACATCCAGCAGATCCGCTAAATTGGGCACCGGGATTGAACGCTGGGTGAACCACTCTCGGGCCTGCAACTCAGCGCGGCAGGCCAGCATCAGGTAGAACGCCACCCCGACGCCGGCCAGCGCTTTCGAAGGGAAACTGCAACCAGGTTGGTTAGGGTTCACTATCGCATCGGCGTCAGGCAATTGATTACCTGGCAAGTGGTGATCGGTCACAATCACCTGCATGCCAAGGCGCTTTGCCCTGGCCACACCAGGCAGGCAGGAGATCCCGTTATCAACCGTAATGATAAGCTCGGTCCCCTGCTCATGGGCCATGTCGACAATGGGCTCGCTCAGGCCATAGCCAAAGTCAAACCGGTTAGGTACCAAATAGTCAGTGTTATTGTGTCCCATCTGTGAGAGCGCCAGCAGGCAGACGGTGGTACTGGTGGCACCGTCGGCATCGAAGTCGCCCACGATGGTGATTTTTCGCTGGGCGGCGATGGCATCGGCCAGGATCCCTGCCGCCTGGGTGATACCGGCCAGCTGGTTGTAATGCGCCAGCCCCCGGGCCCCCGTGTCGATATCCTGCAACGAGGTCACGGCGCGGGCGCGGTAGATACGGTCAATCACCGGGTGGAGCGAGTCGGACAGCGGCGCGCCATGCAGCGGCCTGCGAACAATAGGTAGGGACATAACACCATGGGGCAGTTTTAATCTTGCCGCCATGATACCGGTCAAAGCGGATAAGGTAAACGCGACGCAGCGCGTCGCGTTCAGCCAGCGCGGGCAATTGCCGTTGGCTTAACCCTCGCTGTTCAGTACCTGGGCGATGGCTTTCGCCGGCTGATAGCCGGGGATCACACTGCCATCCGGCATGATAATATTCGGGGTTCCGGTGACGCCAACCTGCTGACCAAACTGATACTGCTCCGCCACACTGTTTTTACAGCTTTTACGCAACACATTATCACCGGCTTTGGCCGCGGTCAGGGCTTTTTGCGGGTTGTCTGCACACCACACGGAAACCATATCCCGGTAGCTCTGACTGTTGAGTCCGTTACGGGGAAAGGCCAGGTACCGCACGGTAATGCCCATGTCATTATACTGGTCAATCTCCCGATGGAGTTTGCGGCAGTAACCACAGGTAATGTCAGTAAATACGGTGATCACGTGCTCTTCATCGTCGGCTTTATATTCAATCATGCCATCATTGAATTCACTCATGCCCTCACGACGCATGTCGCCCAGCGCGACTTCTGTTTCATTGCGCATATTGGCGTCGAGGTTATAAATGCGCGCCTGCACCAGATATTTACCGTCCTTGCTGATATAAAACAGCCCTTTGTCAGTCACCACCTGATACAAACCGTCAACCGGGGCATCTGCCACAGTCATCACATCAAACCCTAACCGGGCTTCAATTTTTGCGGTTACTTCATCGAGATCGTCTGCTGCAAACGTGGCAGTGGTTACCGCAACCCCGGCCAGCATCAGCATTTGCTTAAATAACTTCACACGGTACTCCTGAAAATGGTGTATTTATCCAGACCCGGTCCGGACCAAAAAAATTTCATGCTGCCGGCATCCTACCACAGCAGGCATGCCTGCACAGTTTCGTTTAGCGCCCCCGGTATCAACTTCATCGTTATCCGCGGGGGTGATGAGAATGAATTAAATTCTGCAAGCGCTCGGTGGCCACATGGGTATAAATTTGCGTGGTGGACAAATCGGCATGGCCCAGCAACATCTGCACCACCCGCAGGTCCGCCCCGTGATTCAGTAAATGAGTAGCAAAGGCGTGGCGCAATGTATGCGGCGATAAATGCTGTTCAATCCCTGCCCGCACGGCATAGTGTTTAATACGATGCCAGAAGGTCTGGCGGGTCATTTGTACCCCCCGTTTGCTCACAAACAGGACGTCTGTGGCGTGCTTGACCAAGGCAGGCCTGGCTTGCCGGGTATAGCGCTCAATCCAGTCGACGGCATCTTCTCCCAACGGCACCAGTCGTTCCTTATTGCCCTTGCCGGTCACCCTTACCACCCCCTGCTGCACGCTGACCTGGTCGTGGCGCAGTCCAATCAGCTCGCTCACCCGCAAGCCGGTGGCATAGAGCACTTCCAGCATACAGCGGTCGCGACACTCAATAGGGTCACTGATATCCGGTGCATCCAGCAGATCATCGACCTGCCGTTCACTGAGCGAGGAGGGCAGCGACAGTGGCAACCTGGGATTTCTGAGTGGCGTAATTGGGTTATCCACCCGCTGATGTTGTGCTACCTGGTAAACAAAGAAGGCCCGCATCGCACTCAGCGCTCGCTGGGTGCTGCGGGCAGCCAGCTGACGCTGATGACGTTCATGCAGGTAATCCTGCACCATTTCCGTGGTGGCCAGTGTTACATCCTTAAGCCCCTGCGCCTGACAAAACATTGCCAGCTTGGTCAGGTCGGTACGATAGCTTTGCTGGGT
>JBPEWW010000393.1:0-4167 GCA_052032275.1 Alteromonas sp.
ACGGCAAGTACTGCACAGGCTACCAGCGTTCGTAAGAATGATACTTTCATAGCGTGTACCTCTTGGTTGATGTTCAAAAATACAGCAAGGCGGAAGTCGGTGCAAGTCGCACCACTCCGCCTTGGCATCGCTATTTACTGAAAGTATTGGGTGAAGAACCGTGATGCCAGTACCGCATAATGGGCACGGGTAACCACCGTATCCGGCGCAAAGCTGGCGGTGAGTTCAGGCTCCATCCCGAATGCTCCCTGCTCCACACCAAACTCAACGTTGATTAACGACAGGGTAATGGCAAGTTGCACATGGCCCTTCAGCGCATCAGGAATGGCGTCCTGATCGGCCAGGACGATTTGCTCACCCTTATAGTCAACTACAATGTCTGCGCTGGGGTCGAAGGTGTTAGCCACATCTTCCAGTCCCAGCATCTGTACCAGGGCATACGCCATGTCCAGTTTGTCTACCTTGGCATTCGGGGCTGCATTGCCGTCGATAGCCGGTAGCACGGGCGCCTGGGTGCGCAGGTTGTCCTTCAGTGCACCGCCGGGAACTGACACCGATTCTATGAATGCTTTTTCAAACCCAGGTACATTGGTCAGCGCAGGCTGTGCCTCGTTGAGCAGGTCACGGTACTGACGGACCGCGCCGCCCATCACTGCATAGCGGGCAAAGTGACGACGTTTCAGGCCGGCATTCGGGTAGAAGCGGGTACCATTCGCGCCGTCCATTAAGCGCTCGCTGATGGCAAACTCAATAGCGCCCTGTTGTGGGTGACCCTGAATGTCATCCAGGCCGTCATAGCCGCCACTTTTCTCAAAGCTAATGGTAACGTCGAAGTTTTCAGGCACGCCCGGACCATTGGTTAAGCCCAGTGGATCCGCGCTCACTCCAGACAGTGAGGTCAGCCCGTACACGTATACACCCCATGTACCCGGCATACCCGGCGCCGCAACACGCATGGTCTCGGTAAGTACAGGCGTAGACAGGTTACCAAAATACTCAGTGCCATCGGGGGCTACCAGCACCAGTTTAGTCAGGTTGGCCAGCGAACTGGCTGACGCCTTTACCAGTACGTCATCTTCTTCCACTGTAAAGTTCACCACTTCGGGTTCACCCACCGGCGCGTAAAAGACCTCTTCTTCAATAACCCGTTCGCTTGGTGTGACCAGCGCGTTGGCTTTAAATGTGGTTTCTTCCAGATTATTCACCGTCGCCGCATGGTCCATGTCAAAGTCCAGGGCCGCAGCGACTGCTGACCGGGCGTTCACATAACCGGCACCGACTTCCCAGCGCTCGTAGCCAGGCATATTCGTCGCCGTTTCCTGTAACAGCCGTTTGATCGTAAGGTTGTCCAGCGACGGGTTAGCTTCCAGCATCAATGCAATGATACCGGAGACATGGGGCGTGGCCATGGAAGTGCCTGAAATCATGGTATAAAACGGCAGGTACTCTGGCTCAATGGCATCAACGTCTGCATCGCCGCCATTGGCTGCCAGGTTGGTGCTGGCACGGGTTGAAATAATATCCACACCCGGTGCGACAATGCTGATTTCATTGTTGTATGTCCACTCACTGCCATCGGGCATGGTGAAGGTCCCTGACTCGCTTTTCAGGCCGCGGGAAGAAAAGTCAGCCAGCTTGCCAAACTTATCTCCGGCGCCTACCGAAATGCCCCAGGGAATTTGTGCGTAAGGGTTATGCGAGTCTTCGCCCGGGCCGCTGTTACCGGCAGCAAATACACTCATAATTCCCAGCTTGTGCGCTTTATAGGACGCCATGGAGACCGGACCAAGCGGCTCGTATTTACCACTTGAGCCCCACGAGTTGCTGATCACTTTGATGGGGTTGTCGTAGCTGTAGATTTTGCTGATGGCGAAGTCAAAGCCGCCGATGGTGTCAAGCAGCAGAACGCCACCACCTGAGCCGTACCCTATCAGGTCTGCATCCGGCGCCGCGCCGACATATTTGCCGTCAGACATAATACCGCTGCCGGCAATGGTGCCCGCCACGTGGGTGCCATGACCGGAGTTGGTGTCCGTGTTTACCTGGCCGGTCAGTGTGAAGCCTTCGGTGGCACCGGTAATCGAAATGGCAGACGCGTGGGTCAGTGCCTGCACGTTTTCCACTACCGTATCACCAAACAGCAAGTCCTGATGCGCGGCATCGACACCTGAGTCATTGACCATAATCGTCACACCGCGGCCGGTGAAATCCGTGCCATTACGGCTTATAAAGCCGTTGGTTTGCAGGTCGGCGACACCGGTAATTTCTCTTGCGTCGGCGTTATACATCTGCATTTGACGGTTGGCGAACACAGAACGGACGCCGTCCAGCTTTGCAATGGCTTCAATCTGGCTTTTAGTCGCCACAACGCCAATAATAGGCAGCGACTGGAATTGCACGCCCTGGGTAATGCCCAGGTTGGTCAGTTGCAGTAACTGCGACTCTGCTAAGGGCTCCAGCTGGTCAAAGGTCACCACGGCCATGGTGGTCTCCATGCCGGTCAGTTCAGCCAGCTTGGTAGTCATTTGTGAACCAATGTAGGCATCGGCCAGCGCAGGGGCAGCCGGTACTGCCAGCATGGCAGCCGCGAGGGTAGAGAGAGTGAATTTTTTCATTATTAGCTCCGGGTCGGTATGCTGGTGAGGAACATGACGCTGCACCAGCAGGCGCGTTTAATTAATAAGCAGTTTGTGCTGATGCGGGATTCGAAGCTATAGGGGTTTACCCCTGGATCGCGGGACTGTCACACTGACGTCATACAGTTTTGTATGTACAGCGGCTTAGCCAGGACGCGGCCAAAACGCAGGCCGAACGCGCTCACTCTGGCGCCATAGCCGGCGGCCGATAGCGCCCGGCGACACGGGCATTTTTTTACCGGCGAAAACACCATGTTACGCCGGCAACTAGCAACACAGGACTTCTGGTTACCATTATGCGATACCATATTTTAGGCAATAGCGGGCTGTCGGTGTCAGACGTGTGTCTGGGCACCATGACGTGGGGAATTCAGAATACCCAGCAGGATGCCGATGCGCAGCTTGAGCTGGCACTGGGGGCGGGCATTAACCTTATCGATACCGCCGAGATGTATCCGGTGCCACCGAATAAACACACTTACGGCAATACAGAGCGGATCATCGGGGATTACCTGCGCCGCCACCCCCGCAAACGGGATGAAATGGTGCTGATGACCAAGGTGGCCGGCAGTGGCCTGCGCTATATTCGCGATGGTCGTCCGATTACTGCTTCGGCAGTCACCAGTGCTCTGGATAACTCGTTGCGCCGGCTGCAAACCGATACCGTAGATGTGTACCAGCTGCACTGGCCTAACCGTCCCACACCGCATTTTGCGAAGCACTGGCCAGGCAGGCACCATCCCACCGACATTAACCGTGAGCGGGAAACTGACGGTATGCGGGATATTCTTGACGGCCTGCGTCAGGCATTGGACGCCGGGAAGATTCGACACTGGGGGCTCTCCGATGACACCCCCTGGGGGGTACATACCTTTTTACGGTTATGCGATGAAATGAACATACCCAGGCCGGTCTCTATTCAGAACGAATTCAGCCTGCTGCATGCCAAAGACTGGCCTTATCTGATTGAGCTGTGTGCGCTGGAAAATATTGCTTATCTGCCCTGGTCGCCGCTGGCAACGGGCCTGTTAACCGGCAAATACCTTGACGGGGCACGTCCAAAGGGCTCACGCTGGACTTATGTGCAGCGGCAGGGATTATTCCGGGATACGTCACAGGCCCAGGACGCCACCCGGCAGTATATGGACATTGCTGCGAAGGCCGGTATGACCCCGGCACAACTGGCGCTGGCCTGGTGTCAGCAGGTGCCGGGCGTGGTATCGACCATAATTGGCGGGACCTCGGTGGTCCAGCTTAAAGAAAATATTGCCGCGTTTTCTATGCCGCTGGATGACGACGTGTTGGATCAGGTCAGTCGGGTGTTCAGGCGCTTTCCGCAGCCGTTTTAAACCCCTCAGGCCGGTCAGCCCAGGCTGACCGGCCTACCAGCTTACAGGTTACTGATGGTGGCGGCGTTTTGGCCGAACCGGAACATGTTCTTTTTCCCACACCGGGCCATGTGGTTGGTTGAACGGTACGGCGTGCCCGATTGCGAGATATCCCCCTCCCAGCCCTGGCCGTTTTTCACAAA
>JBPEWW010000394.1:0-5027 GCA_052032275.1 Alteromonas sp.
CGTTGCTGTCAATGACCGTGGTCAGCAGGCCGGTAGATGCCAGCCCTATGAGGGTAAAGATGGCCATGGCAATGAGTATTTCGAGCAGCGTAAAGCCCCGTTGCATCATTGTGACAGCCCCTGCTCTGCGGGCTTTGCGACAAACGTGGTGACCAGGGTCAGGGTACTTTCATACTCGGCATCCAGGCCGACACTGACTTCGACCGCACGCAGGTCATTATCATTGGTTTTTTTCACCTGTTGCTGCCAGTACCAGGTGCGGTCAGCCATTTCCATACTGCCCTTGAGGTTGTTCTTGGGGGGCCAGGTATCTGTCAGTTTAAGCTGATTAAGCCGATTGCTGGCGACCCAGTTGGCAAAGGTGATTTCTTCCACCTGGCCCACACTGCTTAGGTGGTCGCCGGCTGCTTTGAGGATGGCCGAGCCGGTAAGCGCGAAAATCAGTAAGGCCACCATCACTTCCAGCAGCGTCATGCCACGCTGGTGCATCGCTGCCCTCATAGCGGCGGCTCCGGCAGAGGGCCGGTCAGCTCCAGCGGGGGCATATCTTTATTCTGCAGGGTAAAGTAGGCGGGATCCTCACTGCCAAACCCCGGCTCGTAGCCAAAGACCAGGCTAAACGGGGTGATTTCGCCGCTGGACATGATCAGTATCTGCGGCGGCGGCAGCGGTTTGTCTTCCTCATTGCCAATCTCGACCCCTTCGTCCGCGACACTTAAGGTCTCGTCGAATACGCCCCGGTCAAACAGCTGGTTCTCTGTTTCCCAGGGCAGATCATCCAGATTCAGTGTGAGGGTGAAGGTCTCCGGCAAGGTGTGAGCCTGATAGATGTCTTCGTCTTCCAGACGCCGCCACTCGTCTTCCTCGTCCAGATACACGAAGTAATACTCATTATCGGCTTCTTCCAGGCGGAGGCCTAACTGTTGCTGGTTCAGTACCGCAAAATCACTGGCCATATCAATAATGACCTGCATCCGCTTGGCCTGGGCTTTCAGTAAGTCGCTCTGACTGGCACCAAAGGCATTGAACACCACGTAGCCGGCGGCCAGCCCCATTAGCAGGAGCACCAGCATCACTTCCAGTAACGTAAAACCCCGCGCAATCAGCGGGGCGTTACGGCGCGGTGTACCCATCAGGCGCGACAGCTTAGTTCAGGTATTCGTTGATGTTCCAGTTACCAATGTCGTCATCGGTCCCTGGTTCACCATCCGGCCCGTCAGAAAAAATGTCGACGGTTCCCATTTCCCCGGGGCTGATCAGGGTGTACGGGTTGCCCCACGGATCTTCGGGCAGGCGTTTGATAAAGCCCCCGTCCGGATAATTGCGAGGGATCGGGTCGATAGTGGGCGCGGTCACCAGCGCATCCAGACCCTGTTCAGTGGTCGGGAAGCGGTTATTACGCAGTTTGTACATTTCCAGCGCGCTTTCCAGTTGCTGGATATCCACGGCCGCTTTTTTCAATTGCGCTTCTTCCTGGTTACCCAGGATCTGCGGGGCAACCATCGAGGCCATAATTCCGATGATCAGCAAGACGACCATCACTTCAATCAAGCTGAAACCAGCGGTACGAGAGAGTGTTTTCATTAAATATTCACCATGTTGTTCAAAGCGAGAATGGGTTGCAGAATGGCCATGACGATAAACAGCACAATGGCTGCCATGGACACGATAAGTAACGGCTCAAATACTTTTAGTGAGACCCCAACCAGGGCTTCGAATTCCCTGTCCTGATTATCCGCCGCGCGACCGAGCATTTGTTGCAGCTCACCGGATTTCTCACCGGAGGCAATCATATGCATCATCATGGGCGGGAACATCTTGGTATTGTCCAGCGCGGCACGCAAACTGGACCCTTCCTTGACGTTCACTGCCGCTTCGGCGACCTGGTTTTTAATATGCTGGTTTTCCAGCACGTCACTGGAAATGCGCATTGACTCAAGCAGCGGTACGGCACTGGCAGTGAGAATACTCAGGGTACGGGCAAACCGTGCGGTATTCAGCCCGCGGGAGACCTTGCCGATAAGTGGCAGACGCAGCAGCAGCCGGTGATAACGCAGTTTCATCGCCTTTTGCTGAAGCAGACGCTGCACCAGCAGCACCAGAATGGCGATGGCGCCTAACAACACCAGCCCGTAATCCTGCAGCCAGGTGCTGATGCTAATTAACACCTGGGTGATGGTGGGCAAATCCTGCCCCATGTGATCGAACTGACCGACAATTTTAGGCACCACCACGGTCAGCAGCAGTAATACGATCCCCAGCGCGAAAAACATCATCAGGGACGGATAGATCAACGCCTGAATAATCTGACTGCGGGTTTGCTGACGTTTTTCCGTATAGTCTGCCAACCGGTTAAGCACGGTATCCAGGTGGCCGGACTTTTCACCGGCGGCCACCATGGCCCGGTAGAGATCATCAAACACGCTGGGAAATTCTGACAAGGCATCGGCCAGCCCGTGCCCTTCCACCACTTTACTGCGCACCGCCATCATCATATTTTTCTGACGGGGTTTCTCGCATTGTTCGGCAACCGCCAGCAGGGCTTCTTCGATAGGCAGCGCAGACTCGACCAGGGTGGCCAGCTGCCGGGTAAGCAGGGCAAGGTCAGAGGCAGACACCCGTGGCTGAAACAGGGTAAAGCGCGTGCGCTGGTTACTGGTGCGCTCGGCCACCTGCTCCACTTCCATCGGAATGAGGCCTTTATCGCGCAGCTGTGCCCGGACCTGACGGGCATTGTCACCTTCCAGCACGCCACTGGTGTTTTTACCCCGGTTGGTCACCGCTTTGTATGCAAATGCGGCCATATCAGTCTTCTCTGGTTACCCGCAGGACTTCTTCCAGCGAGGTCACGCCGGACAGCACCTTGCGGCAGCCGTCTTCACGAATACTGGGGGTGGTCTGGCGAATGTGCTTTTCAATGGCCTGTTCACCGTGGCCTTCGTGCATCATTTCGCGAATTGACTCGTCCACCATCAGCAATTCGTGGATCCCGGTACGGCCCCGGTAACCGGTCTGGTTACACGCGGCACACCCTTTGGGTGAATAGATTGTGGGGGCGGTGCCCAGGTCGGCGACGCCAAGGATTGCGGCTTCCTGTTCGGTGGGCGCATGGGCGACCTTACAGTCATTGCATAACGTGCGCACCAGGCGCTGCGACAGGACCGCCAGTAAGCTGGACGACAACAGAAACGGTTCAATGCCCATGTCTTCTAAGCGGGTAATGGCCCCGGCGGCGGTATTGGTATGCAGGGTGGATAATACTAAGTGACCGGTCAAACTGGCCTGCACCGCGATCTGGGCGGTTTCAATATCACGGATTTCTCCCACCATGACCACGTCCGGATCCTGCCGCAGAATAGCCCGCAAACCCCGGGCGAACGTCATGTCGACCCGTGGATTGACCTGGGTCTGGCCAATGCCGGCCAAATCAAATTCAATGGGATCTTCCACGGTAAGGATGTTGCGGTCTTTGGAATTAATTTCCGACAAACCGGCATACAGGGTGGTACTTTTACCCGAACCGGTGGGACCGGTGACCAGAATAATGCCGTGAGGTTTGCGGATCAGGGTCGAAAAATGGTCACGGTTAACCTTGGTCATCCCTAAATCTTCCAGATTCAGGCGCGCGTTGTTTTTATCCAGTAAGCGCAGCACCACCCGTTCGCCATGGCTGGATGGCATGGTGGATACCCGCACATCCACCGCCCGGCCGGCAATACGCAGGGTAATACGGCCATCCTGGGGCACCCGTTTTTCGGCAATGTCGAGCTTCGCCATTACCTTGATCCGGGACACCAGCATAGACGACAGTTTGCGGTTGGGACGCAGGATCTCGCGCAGCACCCCGTCTACCCGAAAACGCACCACCAGCTGGTTTTCAAAGGTCTCGATATGAATATCCGAGGCCCCTTCTTTGATGGCCTCACCCAGCATGGCGTTGATCAGCTTGATGATAGGGGCATCGTCTTCACTGTCGAGCAGATCTTCGGTATCCGGCAGTTCATCGGCCAGCGCGAACAGGTCGCTTTCATTACCCAGATCTTCCATAAGCTGCTTGGCCGCGGAGCTATCGCGCTGAAATGCCGAGGTCAGTAAATGTTCAAACTGATCAACTTCAATTTCTTTAGGAACAAATGGCTCACCGAAAAACCGCCGGATTTCCGCGAAAACGGTGAACGGGGTGTCGATGGTGTAATACAGCACCGCCGGGGTCTCGTTGGTCTCCAGCAACACATGATTGCGCTTGGCGAAACCAAAGCTGAGCTGCCGTACACCTTCGTCCTGCGGCGTGTTGTCCTCGTCCGGCATGGCCTCCAGCGCATCTTCCTGCGCTGCGAGCGCGACACTGGCTAGCTGTTCGTCATGCTCGGCCATAACTATTCGTCGTCCTCATTGAGGCCTTCTTTTTCCATAATGTATTCTTCAAAAGAGGGCGGCAATGACAGTTTGTCATCCCACGCAGGCATGCTTGGGCCACCGGCGTCCGGCATCAGTGACACACCTTCCTGCTGGCGCTTCAGCTGTAGCGCGCGGATGTAATTGTATTTACGGTGACTGATTTCGTTCATGGTGACGCCGTCACGCACAATGGTGGGTTTTAAGAACACCATCAGGTTGCGCTTACGCTTACTGGTGGAGGTGGTCTTAAACAGGTGGCCTAACACCGGAATATCACCCAGTAACGGCACCTTCGAGACGGACTCCTGCACGTCTTCGTCAATCAGACCGCCCAGCACGATGGTGCCGCCGTCATCCACGATGACCGTGGTTTTGATTTCCCGTTTATTAATGGAAATATCCACTGACGTGGCGCCGCTGACGCTGGACACTTCCTGCTCAATCAGCAGCTGTACCGCGTCACCTTCATTGATTTGCGGGGTCACTTTCAGTTTGACGCCCACTTCCTGACGTTCCACGGTCTGGAAAGGGTTGGAATTGTTATCGCCGGTGGTGGTGCCGGTAATAATCGGCACTTCCTGACCGACAATGAAAAAGGCTTCCTCGTTATCCATGGTGGTCAGATGCGG
>JBPEWW010000395.1:0-5303 GCA_052032275.1 Alteromonas sp.
GCGAAGGGAAGTGAAGTCTGGTTATACAAGGTACAGGACTCCCCGGTTACCCAGCTGACACCTGGCAGAGACGCTGCCAGTGTCTTAACTGCCTGGCGTTCATTCCAGCCACCATAGTCGGTCACGCCGATATGGGTAATGCCGTGCTCTGTACAAAGTGCCTGAAGTTGCTGTGGGTTGCTGTCAGGGAGAACGCAGAGCTTTTGCCCCAGCGTCCTAAGTGCGGCGTTTAAAGCCACCACTGTTTCGTCATGAAAACGTAACCTGTTCGCTCCATCACCCAGCTCGTCAGGTAAATGTTTGCTGTGATGGGCAGCGGGGGTTAGGTACACACACAAAAGCGTATCGACCTGTTTCGACAACGCCAGTAACGCAACCTGGTCATGCAGTCTCAGATCATGCCTGAACCAGAATAAACCGCGTGAGGGTGTGGGCATAGGAACTCTTCTTTGCTTATTTATAGAAATGAATCGATCTCGTCTGCTCAACTTACGTAAAAAAGGCGTCATAAGACCTATAAAAAGGATAAAAATGTCAGTACCCGTGAGCATTATGTGGTTTCGCCAGGACCTCCGCGTGAAAGACAATCCGGCGCTTAATGCTGCCTGCGATGAAGGCAAAATCATCCCGATTTATATTTACGATACCAGTGTCCCAAATGGCCGTGAGCCAGGTGGTGCGTCCCGGTGGTGGTTGCATCATTCTCTGAAGAGCCTGGATAAACGGTTGAACGGCCACTTGCAGATCTTCTCCGGTGATCCGGAAACCATTATTCCAGAGTTAATGAAAGCCTTTTCAGCAAACGGGATTTTCTGGAATCGTTGTTATGCGCCCTGGCAGGTAAAACGTGATAAGGCGCTGAAATCAACCCTAAAAGAGGCGGGCTATGCAGTTACCAGCTGTAATGGCAGTTTATTGTGGGAGCCGATGTCCATCAGCAAAAAAGATGGCGGGCCATACAAAGTATTCACGCCGTATTACCGTAAAGGGTGCCTGAACGCTGCCCCGCCGCGCTATCCGAAAGCGCCGCCGGCCCGTATCACCTATGCGGATGTGCCTGATAAGGGGATAGCGCTTGCCAAATTGGCACTGCTGCCTGAGATTAACTGGGACGATGACATTGCCAGGCAGTGGACGCCGGGTGAGGAAGGCGCGGCTGACCGGCTGGCGCATTTTATGGATGAAGCGGCTTCCCGCTACAAAGAGGATCGTGATTACCCTGCTGTTGCCGGAACGTCCCGATTATCACCGCATTTGCATTTCGGGGAAATATCGCCGAATCAGGTCTGGTATGCCATTAAAGATAAATTTGGCGACAATGAAGATAAGAATATTGATACCTTTTTAAGCGAGCTGGGCTGGCGGGAATTCAGCTATTATCTGCTGTTTCATTTCCCCACACTGCCGAACCGTAATTTTAACGATAAATTTGATAAGTTTGCGTGGCGCAAAAGTGCCGGTGAGTTACGCGCATGGCAGCGCGGCCAAACTGGTATTCCCATCGTTGATGCGGGTATGCGGGAATTATGGCAAACCGGTTACATGCATAACCGGATACGCATGGTAGTGGGGTCTTTTTTAGTAAAAAACCTGCTGATCAACTGGCATGAAGGCGAGCGCTGGTTCTGGGACTGTCTGGTTGACTGTGATATCGCCAGTAATACTGCAAGCTGGCAATGGGTAGCAGGAAGTGGGGCAGATGCGGCCCCCTTCTTCAGAATTTTTAATCCGGTATTGCAGGGTGAGAAATTCGATAAGCAGGGCGAGTACGTCAGAAGCTATTGCCCCGAACTGACTGAATTACCTAATAAATATATTCACAAACCTTGGGAAGCTCCTGACGATGTCCTTGAGAAGGCCGGCCTGACCCTTGGCGAAGACTACCCTGAGCCCCTGGTCGACCTCAAGGCCAGTCGGCAGCGAGCATTGGATGCGTTCAATGACATAAAAGGGTAACGTTACCTATGAGTGCCACATTACGACTTATCCTGGGTGATCAACTCACTGAATCTTTGCCTGTCATCCAGAACGCCAAAAAATCTGCTGATATTTTCCTGTTCGCAGAGGTGCGTGAGGAGGCCACGTATGTTAAACATCATCAGCTCAAAATTGCGTTTTTATTCAGTGCCATGCGGCATTTTGCCGCGCAACTGCGCGACGCTGGGTTTAAGGTTGTTTACTGTCACTATGACGATAAAGATAACCAGGGCAGTTTGCTGAAACAGGTCAGACATACCCTGGACAGCCACGCTGAACTCAGTGACGTAGTGGTCACTGAGCCGGGTGAATACCGGTTGCAACAAAGCATGTATCAGTGGGAGCACCAGTTGGGCGTACCCGTTACCCTCCTTGAGGATCCGCGCTTTCTTTCCACACCCGACGATTTCACCCAGTGGGCAAAAGGCCGTAAACAGCTTCGCATGGAATTTTTTTATCGGGAAATGCGCAAACGCTACCACATTCTTATGGACGGGGATGCACCGGCAGGGGGCAAATGGAATTACGATGAGCAAAACCGTGAGCCTATGCCGGCCTCCGAGCAGGTCCCTGCGCCGTGCACTTTTGAGCCTGACGCCACCACGCGGGAGGTCATTGAGCTGGTCAGCCGCGAGTTTGCCAATCACTTCGGCAGTACAGATAATTTCTATTTTGCTGTAACCCGAAAACAGGCACTGGAGGTGCTCGATACCTTCATCTGTGAACGCTTGCCTACTTTTGGTAAGTACCAGGACGCAATGGTAGAAGGCAAACCCTGGTTATATCATTCGCATATTTCGTTCTACATTAACTGCGGCTTACTGACCCCCAAAGAGGTCATCGAGCGCGCACAGAATGCGTATGATAATAATGAAGTACCGTTGAATTCTGCGGAAGGCTTTATCCGTCAGATCTTAGGCTGGCGGGAATTCGTGCGCGGGTTTTACTGGCATTTTATGCCACAGCTGCAATCAGACAATTTTTTTAATCACCATCGTCAGTTGCCGGATTTTTTCTGGACTGGCGAGACCAATATGAATTGCCTTCGGCAGTGCATTAAAGAGACCCGCGACAACGCTTATGCGCATCACATACAACGTCTGATGGTGCTGGGCAACTTCTGTCAGCTGGCTGGTTTATCGCCAGCGCAAGTGCAGGAATGGTATCTGTTGGTGTATGCGGATGCCTATGAGTGGGTAGAATTGCCCAACGTGGCAGGCATGGTGTTATTTGCCGATGGGGGCAATCTGGCAAGTAAACCCTATATTGCCAGCGGCAGTTACATCAATAAAATGTCTGACTACTGTAAAAACTGCGGCTACAAAATTTCTAAGAAGGTGGGCGATGATGCCTGCCCGTTCAACTACCTTTACTGGCGCTTTATCGATGAGCATGCAGATAAGCTTCGCGGTAATCATCGTATGGCCATGATGTACCGCACCTTCGATAAAATGACACAGGAAAAACTGGACGCCACGCGCAAGTCCGCAGCTATCTTTTTACAGAAGCTTTCAAAAAATGAAGAAGTCTGAGCTGCCTGAGAAGATTTGCCCGGTCTGTCAGCGTCCGTTCAGCTGGCGTAAAAAGTGGGAAAAAAACTGGGCCCAGGTACGTTACTGTTCTAAGCGATGTGCAGGTAACCGCAAACGCCGCCCCTAATCTGCTGGTCAGTGACAATGTCAGTGTTGTGGCGAAATACAATTCCACGTATAACATTAACAGACCCTTCAGATCTGGTGGCGCTCTGTGAAAAATTTTACGTGTCAGTGCGGTAATACCGTTTTCTTTGCCAACACACAATGTCTGGCGTGTAACCGCGCACTGGGATTTATTCCTGCGCTAGGCGCAATCTCGGCCTTTGAGGTTGCTGCAGACGGTACCTGGCTATCAGAGCACTCTGGCCAGCGCTACCGCCCGTGTGCGAACTACACCAATCATCACATATGTAACTGGATGGTCGAGGCGGACAGTCAACAAACGCTTTGCCGGTCGTGCACCCTGACCAAAACCATTCCCGACTTATCACGCCCGCAAAATATTCAGCTCTGGTACCGTATGGAGCTGTCTAAGCGCCGGCTGTTGTTTACGCTGATGTCGCTGGGCTTACCGGTATGGGAACAGCGGGCAGATAAACCGAAACTGCGTTTCGAATTTTTGGAGGATGTGGTCGAAGATGAGTACGGTCAGGAGCTGACAGTGAAATCAACGGTGGTTACCGGCCATAGCAATGGCATGATCACCTTAAACCTGAAAGAGGCGGAAGACAGTTCACGGATCATGATGCGTGAGCAAATGAACGAGCGTTATCGCACGCTGATTGGTCACTTTCGTCACGAGTCAGGGCACTTCTACTGGGACTGGCTGATTCGGGGCAGTAGCCACGTGGATCAGTACCGGGAGCTGTTCGGTGACGAGCGGGAAGACTATACCGACGCCCTGCAGCGTTACTATAAGGAAGGGCCGCCTGCGGACTGGGGAACCCGGTATATCAGTGCCTACGCAAGTGCCCATTCGTGGGAAGACTGGGCGGAATCCTGGGCCCACTACCTGCATATTATTGATACGCTGGATACGGCCGCGCAATACGAAGTAAGCCTGCAAACCCAGCGCATAGTAGACCCGGTCAACAAAGCCAGTGGCGTAGATTTCGACCGCTTGTATGAAGACTGGTGCAGGCTGACCACGGTTCTGAATGCGCTGAACCGGAGTATGGGGTTAGATGATGCATATCCGTTTACGATCCCGCCTCAGGCGTTAGGAAAATTACGCTTTATACATGATCTGATTGAGCAACATAATTAGGTTTTTTCCCACTCGAATCGCGGTAAGCGGTTGAAAGTGCGTTTCAGTCCCTGTGTCCATTGTTTCTGCATGGATTTGTACATGGGACTGTTCATCGTCAGCGTCATATGAAAAGGGGCTTCCAGGGTGTTGCTGGTCATCATGGCTATCTCAATCGGCGGTCCTACTGATATATTGCTGCGGATGGTTGAGTCCAGCGACACCATTGCACAACGGGCGGCGTCTTCCAGTGAGGTGGTGGGTGTGACCACCCGATCGAGTATAGGCTTGCCGTATTTGTTTTCACCGATTTGCAGGTATGGCGTTTCGTTGGAGGTCGACACAAAATTACCCTGAGGGTAAATCATAAAAATTTCATGGGGTCGCCCCAGGATCTGTCCGCCAAGAATAAAGCTGGACTCTGCACTATGACCGCTTTTCTCCATCGCTTTTTCATGTTTCTGCTGCTCTTGCTGACTGAGCTTACCCACGTATTCCGCGACCTGATGAAGGTGCTTGCCACTGCGTAACGTAAAGTCGGCATC
>JBPEWW010000396.1:0-4866 GCA_052032275.1 Alteromonas sp.
TAATTATTATCCTTAAGGTTTGCCCTCTTTTTTCCACATGCAAAAGTGTCACGTTTCGCTTTCCGGCAATGTCATGGTATCCCAGGTGAGTGGTCACTGGTCGTATCAGGATGTCGGAGACTTTATTGCCCTTTATAAACTGAAAATGGGGGAGCGGCAGCTGACCCAGTGGGCCGACCTGGTGATCATGCGTGAGGAATGGTCTATGGACGACCACGCTGTGGAGCGCATGCAAAACTCCATTCGCAAAGCCTCTGAACAGGGGCTTCGCTGTGTGGCGTTAGTCAATGTTTCTGAACAACCCCTGTTAAATATGCAATCCGAACTCGCAAAAATTTACCTGGACCTGGCGGTCGAGGTAAACTTTTTCGATGCTCAGGATAGCGCGCTGGCATGGCTGAAAAATCACGGTTTCCACCAGGTGGTACCGGACGGGGAGGCGGCTGGATTGCCGCCTTCTGAATCTGAACTAATGAATAAAAATTAGCCAGTTTTGCGCGGGGCAGGGTACCCCGGACCTCTAAGACGGGTGTTTGCCGAGTTTTTTCCGCCTTTTATACTGAAACTTCCTTTCAATTTCACAGACGATAAAGCTTTAGCGCGTTGGCATCGAATTCGCCGTTCTCCAGGTGGTCGATGATCTCGTCACTTACCGCATCCAGCACGGTGACTGGCAGGTTATGTTGCCGGGCCAGCGCGTGCGGCTGCTGCAGAGAAATGCTGTCGTTGTAGTTGGCCATCACGGTCGCCCAGACATAGGCCAGGCGGAACCGCTCCTGCTCCAGGCCGATGGTCACCAGCGTGGCGTAGATGTCGTTATCCACCTGGTCGCTGTTCTGGTACAGAGACAAGGCGCGATAGAGTGTGTCCACGGTGGCATCAAGGTCGTCTTTCACCTGAATGGAAGCCAGCTTGACCAGTAACCCGGGATCGTCAATATTGCCGGTGCGACTGTATAGCATGAATCGTTCAAGCGCATCCTTATGCCCATACCTGGACCACTGGTAGTAAGAGAGGTAGGGGTCTGCGGCATGGCGGGTTTCGCGGGATAACCGCTCGATCTCTTTGCGTGCTGTGAGTACGCCCTTTAGACGCGTGGCTTCTTTATCCCGTACTTTTTTGTGCTCAATGTGGGCGACCCGCTCAACGCAGGTCAGGTACTCTTCAAATTTAACCAGTAATCCGTACTTGTGTGCCTGATCCTGCGCATCCTTGTAAGTAAAACGGTGTCGAATGATTTCCGCCTTCTCGTACCTGCATTGACTGTCCTGATTCAGATCCTGGCAAAACTGGCCATGGGATTCACAAATTTCGCGAACGGTCGGTTCAAACATATCGGTGCAGCCGGTCAGGCCTGTGAATGCCGCCACGGCCGTCAGCCTGGTGACAGATGTGGAAATATTACTAAATAATTTGCCGAAAAAGGCAGTTTCAGTAGGTATCTTGAAACTTTTCAACAATTTGGTCATCCCTGTGTGTTTTCATTAAACTTACGCCCGTCGTCGCCGGACGTATAACTCTACCTCAGTGTACCCTATAACAAGTCGTCCGGATGCGCCTGGTCCCATAATTTTACCCAACGAAGGCAAAAGAATGAATCAACAGTTTGAACAGGAATTACAGAGCAGTTGGCAAGAGCGTCAGGAATACGCGGAAATGATGTTGCCACTGATTGGCAAACTCTACCGCAACCACGCCGTTGAAATTTCTGTCTACGGACGTCCATTACTTAATGCTAGTGCCATTGATGTGATTAAAGCTCACCGTAAAGTGCGCTTACATGAAGGCATCAAGCTACGGTTACGGGAAAGTTACCCCATTCTGCATGCGTTGAGCACCATGAAGCTGGCGCCGGCGCAGATCGATATTGGCAAACTGGCCTTCGATTTTCATTACGGCGCGGCAGTGGATCAGGAAGATCTGCAGGCGTATCTGCATACGCAACTGGCAGAAGTGGTTGATAAAGACGATGAGCAGCAGCCGCAGGATGTGGTGCTGTACGGGTTTGGCCGGATCGGTCGCTTGCTGGCACGTCTGCTGATTGAACGTCAGGGTAAAAATAACAAGCTGCGCCTGCGCGCCATCGTGGTTCGCGGGGGACGCGACGGCGATCTGGAAAAGCGCGCCAGTCTGCTGCGCAGAGACTCAGTGCACGGACCATTTAACGGCAGTATTACGGTGGACCACGAACGCAATGCCCTGAAAGCCAATGGAGCATTTATTCAGGTTATCCATGCTAACAGCCCGGAAGAAGTCGATTACACCCAGTACGGTATCGACAATGCTATTGTCATCGACAATACCGGTATCTGGCGCGACCGCGACGGTCTGGGATTACACCTGAAAGCCAAGGGCACCAGCAAGGCGATCTTAACGGCGCCGGGCAAAGGTGACATTAAAAATATTGTGCACGGCGTTAACGATGGCGACGTATTGCCAACTGACACCATTTTATCGGCGGCCAGCTGTACTACCAACGCTATCACCCCGGTACTGAAAGCGCTGGATGATGAGTATGGGATTGAAAATGGTCACGTGGAAACGGTGCATTCGTATACCAATGACCAGAACCTGATTGATAACTACCATAAAGGCGATCGCCGGGGGCGCAGTGCGCCATTGAATATGGTCATTACCGAAACCGGTGCTGCCAAAGCGGTAGCGAAAGCCTACCCTAAACTGGCAGGTAAGCTGACCGGCAATGCGATTCGGGTACCGACCCCGAATGTATCCCTGGCTATTTTGAACCTGAACCTGAAAAAGGCCACTGACCGCATTGCCGTTAACGAGTTTCTGCGCGATACCGCGCTGTTCTCGGCGCTGCAACATCAGATAGATTACACGGCCAGTAAAGAGATTGTCTCTACTGATTTGGTCGGGTCACGGGCTGCGTCAGTGGTTGACTCACAAGCCACCATTGTGGCCGACAACCGCCTGACGCTGTATGTCTGGTACGACAATGAGTTTGGCTACAGTTGTCAGGTTATGCGGGTAGTACGCGACATGGCTGGCCTGAGCTTCCCCACATTACCGCGGTAATTCCGTCTTCTGCTACACGCCGGCGTGGTGAAAACTTCGCCGGCGTTTTTGATCTTACCCTTGCACTATGTGTCGCACTGCCTGGTACAGGTTATCCAAAACGTAAAGATTCCGTTAATACGAAGCAGCGTTAGCGTGGTATTCCACGGGGCGGATGTGCTAAATTACGTGCAAAATAACAAGGACCCGACAGAATATGCATATATCCAGTGAATTCGACAGTGGCAACATCAAGGTCGTCAAAGCCGACGATGCATCAGATATTGTCCTGACTATTCCGAATGATAATCAATCCGAATTTTATCAGTGGTTTCATTTTCGCCTGGTAGGTGAGGTGTTCGACACCCACAATATTACCATTACTGAACTGGCCAAGTCTGCGTATCCTGATGGCTGGAAAGACTATCAGGCACTGGCCTCTTACGATCGGCAGACCTGGTTTCGGGTACCCAGTGAGTTTGACGGTGATAACCTGACATTCTCCATTACCCTGGAACAACCCAGCGTGTTCTTCGCGTATTTCATCCCATACAGCTATGAGCGCCACCTTGATCTTATTCATGATGCGCAAATGGCACTGCATTGTGAGCATCGCCTGCTAGGTCTGACCCTGGACGGGCGGGACATGAATATGCTGGTCATTGGTGAAGAAACACCGGCGAAAAAGAAAATTTGGGTGACAGCCCGGCAACATCCGGGTGAGACGATGGCGCAATGGTGTGCTGAAGGCCTCATCTACCGTCTGCTGGACGAACAGGACGGGGTGGCCAGACAACTCCTTGAAGAGGCCGTCTTCTACATTGTGCCAAATATGAACCCGGACGGTGGCGCCCGGGGGCACCTGCGGACCAACGCAGTGGGCACCAACCTGAACCGTGAGTGGGCCAACCCCACCGCGGAAAAGAGCCCGGAAGTCCTGTATGTCATGAATGCCATGGCTGAATCAGGGGTCGACATGTACCTTGATCTGCACGGCGATGAAGCCTTGCCTTACAATTTTGTTGCGGGCGGCGAAGGGAACCCTTCGTATGATGAGCGCATTGCTACGCTGGAAGACAATTTCAAGCAGGCGCTGCTGACTGCGACCCCCGAGTTTCAGGATACGTACGGTTATCCCAAAGACGCACCCGGTGAAGGTAACCTTACTGTTGCGGCGAATGCCGTAGGGGAACAGTACCACTGTCTGGCATACACCGTAGAAATGCCATTTAAAGATAACGCTAACCTGCCCGACGAAGCATTTGGCTGGTCAGTGCAGCGTTGTCAGCAACTTGGTGAAGATTTGCTGGTTGCGGTAAACGCGGTCGTTAGCGACCTACGATAATAACAACAGATAAGCATTACAATAATAAGGGGAACTCAGCTTGGAAGGGTTATATAATTTTCTGGTGACTCTCGACGGGTTGCTGGGCGGGGCCGGATGGTTTCCATTCGTGCTGCTGGGCGTTGGCCTGTTTTTCACTATTTATCTGAAATTTCCGCAAATTCGCTTTTTCAAACATGCGTGGCTGGTCGTTACCGGTAAGTTCGATCAGCAGGGCGACCCGGGTGATACCACCCATTTTCGGGCGCTGACGACGGCGCTGTCCGGTACCGTGGGTACCGGCAACATCAGTGGTGTGGCATTCGCTATCTTCCTGGGCGGCCCGGCGGCGTTGTTCTGGATGTGGGCGACAGCTTTTCTGGGCATGACCACAAAATTTGTGGAAGTCACACTGTCACATAAATACCGGGTTAAAACTGAAGACGGCACCATGGCCGGCGGACCCATGTATTACATGGATCGCCGCTTAAACATGAAATGGCTGGCGGTGGCCTTTGCCATTG
>JBPEWW010000397.1:0-14722 GCA_052032275.1 Alteromonas sp.
ATGACGGTGCTGGCCGGAGGCGACGATGAATAAACCGCGCCTGCGCCTGGGCGATTTGCTGGTTCAGCAACAGCTGATCACCGAAGAGCAGTTAATGCAGGCGCTGGCTGAGCAGCGTCAGACCGGGCGTAAACTCGGTGCCACCCTGATTGCGCTGGGTATGGTGACCGAGCACCAGTTACTTGAGCTGTTGTCTGCCCACCTTAACGTGCCGCTGATCAATCTGGAGCAACATCGCATCCGTCCCGAGGCGGTGAAGCGGTTACCAGAAATTCAGGCCCGCAGATACCGGGCGTTAGTCATTGAAGACCGCGGCGACAGCTTGCTGGTGGGGATGACGGATCCGGCCGATTTGAATGCCGTGGACAACCTGTCCACGCTGTTAAAAAAGCCCTTTGATCTGGCCGTGGTCAGCGAACAACAGCTGTTCGATGCCTACGAAAGTTACTACCGTAAAACCGAGGAAATCGCCTCGTTCGCACAGGAGCTGGCGGAAGAGTACACCACCGAAGATGAATTTGAACTGGCCGCCGGGCTGGAAGATGAGCAGGACACGGCGGTTGCCCGACTGCTGCAATCCATTTTCGAAGATGCGGTGATGGCCAAAGCGTCAGATATCCACATTGAACCGGACGAAAGCCAGCTGCGCATCCGTCAGCGGGTTGATGGCATGTTGCAGGAAACCCTCATCCCCGAGAAAAATATCGCTGCGGCCCTGGTGCTGCGCCTTAAACTGATGGCTGGGCTGGATATTTCGGAAAAGCGCTTACCCCAGGATGGGCGCACTCAGATCCGCGTCAAAGGTCACCGGATTGATGTACGGCTGTCCACCATGCCGGTGCAGGCAGGGGAGTCTGTGGTCATGCGTCTGCTGGATCAGTCTGCTGGCCTGCTTACGCTGGACCAAACCGGCATGCCAGCGCCTATTCTAAAGCGTTTTCGCACCCTGCTCACCCGGCCGCACGGCATGATCCTGGTCACCGGGCCCACCGGCTCAGGTAAAACCACCACCCTGTACGGGGCACTCAGTGAGCTTAACAAAGCCCAATCGAAAATTATCACGGTGGAAGATCCGGTGGAATACCGGCTACCCCGCATTAACCAGGTGCAGGTAAACAGTAAAATTGATTTGTCGTTCTCGCAAATTCTGCGGACCACCTTACGTCAGGATCCTGACATCATCATGGTGGGGGAGATGCGGGATCAGGAAACGGTTGAAATCGGCCTGCGCGGTGCCTTAACCGGGCACCTGGTACTCACCACGCTGCACACCAATGACGCGGTTTCCAGCGCCATCCGGCTTATCGATATGGGCGCGCCGGGCTATCTGGTGGCCAGTTCTCTGCGGGGCATCGTTGCCCAGCGGTTAGTGCGACGTATTTGCGAGAATTGCGCCGCGCCTTATGTGCCGTCGCAGGAAGAAAACTTCTGGTTAAGCAATATCGACGGCGCCGTTGATAATGTGACGTTTAAGCAGGGGGCGGGCTGTCAGAAGTGCAATCAAACGGGCTACCGGGGCCGGGTCGGCGTGTTTGAGCTGTTAGAAATGACCGAGAGCATGATGAATGCGCTGAAAGCCGGCGATACGGCAGGTTTCAGTGAGGCGGCCAGTAAGAGCCCTCATTACCGGCCACTTGCCCACGCCGCGCTGACTTACGCCAAGATGGGACTGACCACGGTAGCAGAGGTACTGCGACTGGTGGAAATGGTTGCCGAGGTACCGGCAGCTGAGGGGGCGGAGGATGCGACTGTGACCGACGGTAAGTACGATGGCGAAATTTGAGTACACCGGACGGGAGCTGTCTGGCGACCTCACGTCAGGGGTCATTGAAGCGGCCGATGAACAAAGTGCCGTACGCTTGCTGCGGGCGCGCAATGTGGTGCCGCTCAAGGTGGTGGCCGATGTCCCCGAGGCCAGCTCTGGCGTAGATGTCAGTGACTGGTTTGTGCCGCGGGTGACCCTGGATGATCTGGTCATATTCTGCCGGCAAATGTACTCCCTGACCAAAGCAGGTATTCCTATTCTTCGTGCGGTCAGTGGTCTGGCCGAGTCAAGCAGCTCGAAGCGCCTGCGTGTGGCACTGGTGGATGTGATTGCTCAGCTGGAGCGAGGGCGAAACTTTTCATCCGCACTCAATAACCACAGTCAGATATTCGGGCAGCTGTTTGTCAGTGTGGTGCATGTGGGGGAGAACACCGGGCGCCTGGATGAGGCCTTTGCGCAGTTAGCCTCTTATCTGGAGCGGGAGCAGGAAACCCGCAAGCAGATCAAGGCGGCGACCCGCTATCCGGTGTTTGTCATCATTGCCATTAGTATGGCGTTTGTCATTCTGAACATTTTTGTTATTCCGAAGTTTGCGGATATGTTCGCCAAGTTCAATGCTGAACTACCACTGATGACCCGCCTGCTGATTGGCACATCTGAGTTTATGCTGAATTACTGGTGGTTGCTGGTGCTCGGCCTGGGAGGAAGTGCATGGCTGTTGTACCGGTATCTGCAAACGCAGGACGGGCGATACCGCTGGGATAAAAATAAACTGGCGATACCGGTGGTCGGCTCCATTTTTCGCCGCTCACTGTTAGGGCGTTATTGTCGTAGTTTTGCCATGATGCTGCGCGCCGGCGTGCCATTGACCACCGCGCTGAACCTGACCGCTGACGCAGTGGATAATGCATACATGAGCGATAAAATTCTGACCATGCGCAAAAGTATCGAGAAAGGCGAAAACCTGACCCGGGTAAGTGCCGCCAGTGGCTTATTCACGCCCATGGTCATGCAAATGATACGGGTAGGGGAAGAGACCGGTCGGGTAGACGAGTTACTTCAGGAAGTCTCGGAGTTTTATGAACGGGAAGTGGACTACGATCTGAAAGGGCTGACGGCCAAGATAGAGCCTATCCTTATCGTAGTGGTGGCCATTATGGTGCTCATTCTGGCGCTGGGGATATTTACCCCCATGTGGGACATGATGGGCGCGATTAAGGGAAATTAGTCGTGGTAACGAAAAACGAGAATGCCGAACACGGATTACGCAAAGTGTATATCAACATTGTAGTGATTGTGGTGTTCGCAGTGACCATGGTGTCATTTATCGTGTACTTCAATGATTCGGAGCCGGATATTGAGGCGCGGATACTGGCGCAGCTCGGTAAGCAAATTGAAAGCAGTGCCACGAACGCCCACTGGCAATGGCAGGCGGAAGGCCGCCCGGAAATGATCATGCTTATTCATTATGATGGCAGTGGCAAAGAGCGCGATCGGCGCCCGGTGCGCATGTCCCACCTGGGCGTGCCCTGGGTGGAGAGCAGCAGCAACGGCTGCGATAAGCTGTGGAGAATGCTGCTTAATGTCCCTATGCGGGTAGATGGATTCAGAGTGTTTGGTGAGTATTACCAGGGCGAGCTGGTCAACAACGAACCGGTAAATTCCCGCTGCCGTTTCCGGCTCAGTAGGGGGCCCTACTTCGACTACCAGATTTACTCAGGCAAGGTATCGCTGGCGGGCACGCAGTAAGCCGGCGCGATGGGAAAAGCGCGTGGGTCGGCACACAGGCCGCTACCCGGTGCATGGTTTTTAAGCAGGAGATAACAGTGAAAATAACCAATCAACAACTAAGCCCGCCGCAACGGGCTGCCGGGTTTACCCTCATCGAACTGGTGATTGTGGTGGTACTGCTGGGTTTGCTGGCAGCGGTTGCCATCCCGCGCTTTCTGGATGTCACAGAAGACGCTGAGGATGCCACCGTGGAAGGCGTGGCCGGTGGTTTTGCTACCGGTGTGGGGCTGGTCCGTGCGCAATGGGAACTGGCGGGACGGCCGGAAGAAAACAGTGCCACCAATCAGACCTTTGTCACCCTGGATGGTGTTGCCGTCGGTGTCGACCAGGATACCGGTTATCCCACCGGGCAGCTAACGAACGACAGCAGCACCGAAGACACCAGCATGACAGTCGATGATTGTGTCAGTGTGTTTAATCTGATTTTACAGAGTGCGCCGACGATAACGTCAGATTTCTCATTACAACCCTTTGAAGGGTTTCGTTATTACACGTCACTGAGTAGTGGTTCCGGTGTCGGCGGTAACGATGTATGCTATTACTATCTGAGCCAGACAATTAAAAGCCAGACTGCGGCACCCACTGACAATACTACCGGTAACGGCTTCATTTATGATCCCCGCATTGGACAAGTGGTGGTATTTAGCCGCAATGCGTCGTAATAATAAACTAAAGTTTCATTTAAATCGCTCAGCGACTTAGATAATAATAAAACGCGCTAAACGAGAGGAAAGCAGTATGCAACAACGTGGTTTTACGTTAATTGAATTAATTATCGTTATTGTTATTTTAGGAATACTGGCGGTGACAGCAGCTCCCCGCTTTATCGATATTCAGGGCGATGCCCGGGCAAGCACGCTGCAGGGGCTGAAAGCCGCAGTGCAGGGCGGTGCGCAGCTGGTTTACGCCAAGTCTGCAATTGCGGGTGAAAACAAAAACGCCAGCGCAAGCGATGCCACTTCACGGGTTACCATTAATGGCCGCACCGTAGAAACCGACTTCGGCTACCCGGATGCAGAAGCCACCAACCGCATCAGTGATGTGATTGAGTGGGTGGAAATTGACAGCGACGACTGGGATCTCACTGCAGATACGCCTGCAGCCGGTCAGTTTGTGATCACGCCGGACGGCGTAGAATACTCTACCGACCGCTCAACGCGTTGCCAGCTCATTTATACTGAAGCAACCAGCGCCACAAACGGCCCGGATTTCCAGCTTCAGACCGAAGGCTGTTAATCGCCTTGCCGGCGAGCCTGAGCATAGCATGACCCCCGAACGGGCTCATGAGCAGAATAAAACCGGCTTTCAGGCCGGTTTTACGCTGATAGAGCTGGTAATAACCCTAATCGTGATTGCCGTGGTAGCGGTGACGGCTGCCACCCGCCTGCAGGATAATACCGGGTATACCGAGTTTACCCTCCAGCAACGGCTTATCTCGGCGTTGCGACACGTGCAATACCAGGCCATGCAGGATGACCGCGCCGGTTTCTGTTATCAGCTGGTATTACGCTCCGGGGCGGCACCGGCATTTGGTCCCTCCACCGCAAACTACCAAAACGGGCAGCAGGCCGCCTCCTGCGGCAGCGCCATCGCCACCAGCTCACCCGACTACCTGCGCGCCAGCACGGCTGACATTGCCGGGGAAGGTGTCACTCTGGCTACCCGGGAAGCAGGGAGCCTGGCAATCAGCGTTATCGGGTTTGATAACCTGGGGCGTCCGCTGACCAACAACAATAACTGCCAGCGGGCCTGCCAGGTGACCTTTACCGGCACCTCAGCCGCCTCCGTGTGCATAGAATCAGAAGGGTTTATTTATGCATGCTAACCGCGGATTTACCCTTATCGAGCTGGTAGTAGGCATGGTGGTCTTCAGCATCGTGATGCTGGTGGTCACCGACCTGGTCATGTCGCAGTCCCGGCGCAGTGTGGACCCGGTGGTACAATCCCGGGCAGCCCATTTAGCCGATGCGTTCATGAACGAGATCATGCGAACCCGGTTTGACGAGCAAGCCGTAAGCCGCAGCCCGGGCTCCCGGTGCAATGAAGCCACCGCCTGCACGCCGGCGAGCCGGTTGGGGCCGGATAGCGGTGAAACCCGCGCCAGTTATGACGATGTAGATGACTACCATGGCTTTGTAGCCAGCGGTGAAAGCCTGCAGGACAGCCGCGGCCGTGCCGTGACCGCAGGCGGTGTCAGTACGTTTAGTGGCTTCGTGCTGGCGGTGCAGGTGTTTTATGATGATAACCTTGATGGCCAGAAAGACGGCACGGGTACCTATACCGGCAATGTAAAGCTGATCAGGGTCACGGTGACAACGCCCCTGGGCGACGACGTGGTCTTCACCCAGCACCGGTGGAATGCATAATGAGCACACGCCAGCGGGGATTTACGTTACTGGAAATGGTTACGGTCATCCTTATTCTGGGGGCCGTGGGCCTGGGGTTGAGTGGTTTTATGCAAAGCGCCATGCAGGTCTATCTGGATGTGGTGACCCGGGATCAGCTGCTGGCGCAATCACGCTTTGCGGTGGAGCGTATGGCCCGTGAGCTGCACTCGGCAGTCCCCCACAGTGTCAGGATCACCGGCAATACCAGCCAGCATTGCCTGCAATTCGTGCCTGAATTGTTCAGCACCCGGTATACCAGTGTGCCGGTGCAGCCGGGTGCCGGCACACAGGCCGACATCGTGTTTCCGGTGGATGCCAACGGCAACGTTTACCCGCTTAGCCGGGGAGATACTGTGTTAGTGAATCCCAGCGCCCCGGCAGATGTTTATGACAGCAGCAATAATCATATTCAGACGGTGCGCAGCTGCACCGATGATGGCGATGGAGACTGTGCTACCCGGGATGACAGCGATGACATCATTCAGCTGACGGTGACCGATGCCTTTGCAGCCGACTCGCCCACGGCCACCCTGTATCTGATCAGCAATGCGGTCAGTTACTGTGTGACAGGCAATACCCTGGTGCGGTTTGTCAGTCCGATTACCGCGGCCCAGCCGCTGGGGACGGCATCACAACCGCGGTTAACTGACAAGGTGGTAAACCGGCTCTCCGGTAACCCTGCCAGTGGCAGCGGGGCTGATGATCCATTTGTGTATATTCCTCCGGACGCAGCACGTCGTGGGGCGGTGCAGATACGCCTGCAAATGGGTGATGGCGAAGAGCGGCTGAACTGGCACCGGGAGGTTCATCTTGAAAACGTGCCCTGAGCCGCTACGCATCAGGCGCCACCGTGGCAGTATGCTGGTGATGGCGGTGTTTGTGATCCTGGTCTTATCCTTGCTGGGCATTACGCTGGTCAGCATGCTTTCATCGGCGTCGCAAGCGGTGATCCACGATGTCGCCGGCAGCCGTGCCCAGGCGGCGGCGCGTAGTGGCCTGGGACACATGACCGCGGTGGCCCTGCCAATTGGCGCGTCCCCGGCTACCTGTAATACCAGCATTAGCAGTCCGGGTAGTGTCAGCGCTGTGCATGGCCTGCAGTCGTGCCGTTATCAGGCACGCTGTACAACCACGGTGGTGGATAACGGGGGCGTGAATTATCACCTGTACCGGTTTGAAAGTACCGGGCAATGCCAAACCCGTGATGGGTGGGTTAGTCATACCGTCACCGGCAGTGAATTTGTCCCCCAGTAGCCGGCGCACAGCAGCGCTTTGCAGGAGCTGTTCACAGCCCCTGACAATATTTAAAAAAAACACCGGTTTTTATTGCCTTAGCGCGGCTGTTTACTTGCTGAAAATAGCCCCCATTGTTAAAGTGTGTGGACGACCATCGACTTCACGCTGCATGCGCTATTCTTCATCTCCAGCTCGCGCGTGAGCACAGTTACAGGAATTAACTCTTCATGTTTAAAAAGCTTCGAGGCATGTTCTCTAATGACTTGTCCATCGACCTCGGAACCGCCAACACGCTGATTTACGTTAAAGATCAGGGCATTGTTCTGAATGAGCCGTCCGTGGTTGCGATTCGCCAGGAGCGAGCTGCCGGCCCTAAGAGTGTGGCGGCAGTAGGGGCTGAAGCCAAACGGATGCTTGGCCGAACGCCAGGCAATATTCGTGCTATCCGGCCAATGAAAGACGGTGTAATTGCCGACTTCTATGTGACCGAAAAGATGCTGCAGCACTTCATTAAACAGGTCCACGACAACAATTTTCTGCGCCCGAGTCCGCGCGTGTTGGTGTGTGTACCCTGTGGGTCGACGCAGGTAGAGCGCCGGGCAATTAAAGAATCTGCGCTGGGCGCGGGTGCCCGCGAAGTGTACCTGATTGACGAACCTATGGCGGCGGCCATCGGTGCCGGCTTACCGGTATCAGAAGCCACTGGCTCTATGGTGGTCGATATTGGTGGCGGTACCACTGAAGTGGCCATCATTTCACTCAATGGCGTGGTGTATTCGTCTTCAGTGCGCATTGGCGGGGATAAGTTTGATGAAGCCATCATTAACTACATCCGCCGCAATTTCGGCTCATTGATAGGTGAAGCCACTGCAGAACGCATTAAACACGAGATTGGTGCGGCCTATCCGGGCGAGGAAGTGCGTGAAATTGAAGTCCGTGGCCGTAACTTGGCAGAGGGCGTACCGCGCGGCTTTATCCTCAATTCGAATGAAATTCTGGAAGCCCTGCAGGAACCCCTGACCGGGATTGTGTCTGCGGTCATGGTGGCGCTGGAGCAATCGCCACCCGAACTGGCCTCAGATATTTCTGAGCGGGGCATGGTGCTCACCGGGGGTGGTGCACTGCTGAAAGACTTAGACCGACTGTTAATGGAAGAAACCGGGATCCCGGTGGTCATTGCTGATGATCCGTTAACCTGTGTTGCGCGTGGTGGTGGTAAAGCGTTTGATATGATTGACCTTCACGGCGGCGACCTGTTTAGCTACGAATAACAGGGCAGGGCGACATTAAGTCGCCCTTTTTTCCAATATGGATACCATTTTTACTCGTGGCCCCTCACTGAATAACCGACTTGCGCTTGCCATAGCCCTGTCGGTTTTGTTGATTTTTGTCGACCACAAGCTGGACGGCTTCAAGTCAACCCGTGTCTACCTGAATTCGTTTATGAGCCCGCTGCAGTACCTGGCCAATTTACCCAGTGTACTGCTTAGCGAGTCCGCGGAACGGCTTACTTCCCAGCAACAACTGATAGAAGAAAATAAGCGTCTCACCAACCAGGTCGTCACCATGAGCGAGCGGTTGCAACGCTTTGAAATTCTGGAGAGCGAAAACGCCCAGCTCCGCCAGTTACTCGACGCCCCTGTCAGGCCGAAGGTACGGCGCATGGTGGGCGAACTGATGGCGGTAGATAACAACCCGTTCAGCCACCAGGTGGTGATTAACAAAGGTGCCATTGACGGTGTGTACATGTCGCAGTCCGTGCTGGACGATCGGGGCATTGTGGGTCAGGTGATGGAAGTTGGCACCACCAATAGCCGGGTGCTGTTAATCTCTGATCTCACCCATGCCATTCCAGTGCGCTCGGTGCGTAACAATATTCGCTTTATTGCCGCTGGCAGCGGGTCGTTGGACGAGCTGTTTCTGGAACATGTGCCGCACAGTGTGGATGTGAAAGAAGGCGATTTATTAATGTCGTCCGGTTTGGGTAAGGTATTTCCGGAAGGCTACCCGGTGGCGCGGGTTACCGAAGTGGTGCGGGATGAGAGCCGCCCGTTTGCCCGGGTTAAAGCCCGGCCGCTGGCACGTCTGAATCGGCTACGCTATCTGCTACTGCTGTGGCCGCATGAGAATGGGGCTCGCCCGGACCCCGCCGATGCGCCCGCCAGCGATACAGCGCAAAAGGACACGCCGTGATAGTAAAAACCCGTCATTACGCTATTTTCTTTAGTATTATTATCGCGCTGGTACTACAAATTATGCCGCTGCCGATCCAGGTCGATATGTACCGGCCCGACTGGGTGCTGATTGTACTGGCATACTGGACCATGGCACTGCCGCACCGGGTGAACGTTGGCATTGCGTTTTTGTGTGGTATTGCGCTGGATATTTTGCTGGGCACGGCGCTGGGTATTCACAGTCTGGCGCTTAGCGCCTCGGTGTATGTACTGGCAGCCAATTATCAGCGTTTGCGTAATTATTCTGTGTGGCAGCAAGCCATCATTATCGGCCTGCTCAGCGCTTTGTATCATCTCGTGGTGTTCTGGCTACAGCACTTACTGACCGATGTGTTCTTTCAGTTTGCCTTTTTATGGCCGGTGCTCACCTCAATGGTATTGTGGCCATGGATCTTCTGGATTTTGCGTAAAGCAAGACGACAACTGCGTGTAACCTGAATCAGGAGTCTGGAATGTCAAAATCGCTCATACTGGCTTCGGCGTCCCCCCGTCGCACTGCCTTACTCAGGCAGCTGGGCATTGCGCACACCGTCAGGCCGGTGGATATCGATGAGTCCCGTCAGGGGCAGGAGAGTCCCCATCGTCAGGTTGCCCGGCTGGCCAATGAAAAAGCCAGTACGGCCTTTGCGTTGCTCAGCGAACAGGACCAGGCCAGTCATGTGGTACTGGCATCTGATACATTAATTGCCCTGGATGGCGAAAGTCTGGGTAAACCCAGCGATCTGGCCGACAGCCGGCGTATGCTGCAGGCGCTGTCAGGTCGCAAGCACGACGTGCTTACCGCGATCAGCGCCATTGACTGCAACACGCAGGTGACCGAATGTATTCAAACCCGGGTGGAATTTGCGCCGCTCACTGAAGCCGACATTGTACGCTACTGGGAGACGGGGGAGCCGTCCGACAAAGCCGGTAGTTATGCCATTCAGGGCATTGGCGGGCAGTTTGTCAAAGCCATTGAAGGCAGTGCCAGTGCCGTAGTCGGGCTGCCGCTCTATGAAACCCGGCTCTTACTATCACGCTTTGGAGTACAGTTGTGAGTGCAGAACTGCTGATAAACGTCACCCCCTCGGAATCCCGGGTTGCCCTGATTGAAAACGGCATTCTGCAGGAGATCCATGTCGAGCGGCACACCAAGCGTGGGCTGGTGGGCAATATCTATCGCGGCAAAGTGTCCCGGGTCCTTCCCGGCATGCAGGCCGCCTTTGTGGATATCGGACTGGATAAGGCGGCGTTCCTGCATGCGTCCGACATTGTCATCCACAATGAAGTGGTAGAAGAGGTCTCGGCCAGTCACATTGAAAAACAGGACATTCGTGAACTGGTCAGAGACGGCCAGGACATTGTGGTGCAGGTGGTAAAAGATCCCATTGGCACCAAGGGCGCCCGGTTAACCACCGATATCACCATTCCCTCACGGTACCTGGTATTTATGCCCAGTGTCACCCACGTTGGCGTCTCCCAGCGCATTGAAGATGAATCTGAGCGCGACCGCCTGAAAGCACTGGTGCAGGAACTCTGTGACGAAGCGGGTGGATTTATCCTGCGTACCGCTGCAGAAGGTGTCAGCAAACGTGAGCTTACGCAGGATGCCGAGTTTTTGCGGCGCCTGTGGAATAAAATCCAGTCGCGGCTGAAGAAACGCAAGTCCAATGTGCTGTACGAGGACTTACCGCTGGCACGGCGGGTGTTGCGGGACTTTGTGGGTACCGAACTTGACCGGATCCGGATTGACTCCAAGCTCTCTTATCAGGAGCTGGATGAATTTACCAAAGAATACGTACCGGAAATGAACGGCAAGCTGGAATACTACCGCGGCGACCGCCCGATTTTCGATCTGTACGATGTGGAGAACGAAGGGCAGCGGGCACTGGAACGGCGAGTCGATTTGAAATCCGGCGGCTACCTGATCATCGATCAGACCGAAGCCATGACCACCATCGACATCAACACCGGTGCGTTTGTGGGCCACCGGAACCTGGAAGAAACCATCTTCAACACCAATACTGAAGCCACGGCAGCCATCGCCAGGCAGCTACGGCTGCGCAATCTGGGTGGCATGATCCTGATTGATTTCATCGATATGGTGGAACCGGATCATAAACGGCGGGTCTTACATAGTCTGGAAGTTGCCACCAGTAAAGATCGCGCCAAAATTAATATTCATGGCTTTACGGCGCTGGGCCTGATTGAAATGACCCGCAAACGGACCCGCGAGAGCCTGGAGCATATCCTGTGCGGTGAGTGCCCGGTGTGCAAGGGGCGGGGCACAGTGAAAACCGTCGAAACCATCTGCTTTGAAATCATGCGAGAAATTGTGCGGGTGAACCGGGCTTACGATGCCGACAAGTTCGTGGTCTATGCTTCACCTAAAGTCTCGGAGGCGCTGATGGGCGAAGAGTCTCACATGCTGGCTGAGCTGGAAGTGTTTGTCTCTAAGCAAATTAAAGTGCAGACCGAACCCCTGTACAACCAGGATAAATACGACGTAGTCATGATGTGACGATAGAAGGCGAAAGGTGACTAAACTAACCACAGTGACAACCTGGCTGGTTAAGAAGTTGTGGCTGACACTGGCCGCACTGCTGGTGCTATTTGCCGTGTTGCTCAGCGTGATGCGTTACGCACTGCCTCACATCGAGCATAAAAAGTACCTGCTTGAAGACTATGTTAACCAGCGCTACGGCGTCGATCTGTCAATCGACAGCGTGCACGCCGTGTGGCAAAGCAATGGCCCCAGTGTGGTGCTGAACAATGTTGAGCTGGCCAAAAGCGCCTCGTCGCCCGTCGCGCTGCAAATTGATGAAGTGTATGTGGAGCTGGATTTCTGGTCGTCACTGGCCCAGCAGGTGGTATCGTCCCGGCGCTTCGAGCTGGTGGGTCTGAAGCTGGATATCGACGCCGACCGGCTGGAAGGGGCGTCGGACAGTGATTACCCGGTGGTCGACGCACTGCAGCATTTGTTTCTGGAACAGCTTCAGCAGTTTTCTTTACAACAGGGTGAGGTAACGCTGACCCGAAACCGCACCCCCCAGACCTTTGATCTGGAAGACTTGTCGTGGATTAACCAGGGTAATCGCCACCAGGGACGCGGGGCCATTCAGGTACGCGATGTCTCCAGCAATTCGGCCTCGTTTCTGCTCGACCTGTACGGTGACAAAGATAATCTGGACGGTCTGTTTTACGCAAAAGCAGAAGATTTGGATATCTCGCCCTGGGTCAGCGAGTGGCTGCAGATACAGCGGCCACTCTCGCAAAGCCGGGCGAATTTTGAAGTTTGGAGTGAAATAGAAAACAGCGCCCTGAGCCGGGTGCATGTCAATTTCGAGCGCAGCCTGCTGGAATGGAGTGGCGAAACCGGCAATGCGGTGTATACCGGCGTCCGCGGCGGGAGTATTCAGGCCTTACCGGTGAACGACGACTGGAACCTGCGGGTGGACCAGCTTATTCTGGACTCCAACCGGCAGACACTCGTCACCGATTTAGTGGGTAAGCTGTCGCCCGACGGCGAATTGTTGCTGAATACGGTAAAGCCAGTGGCCATCAACCCGTTTTCCATGCTGTTACCCTTATTCAGTACCGACACCAGCGTGGCGCAGGTAGACGCCATGCAGCCCGAGGGGCAGCTGGCCACACTGCAGCTGCAATGGACGGCTGCCGGTCCGGCAGTGGCAGCGAAGTTGCTGGATGTGTCATGGTCCCAGGCAGATCTCATCCCGGGTTTGTCGTCGCTGGATGTGGATGTGTACTGGTCGCAGGATCACGGCAGCATACGGCTGGACAGCCACAACAGCACGCTGGCCACCGACAACCTGCTTACCCACAATCTGAACGTTGATAATTTCAGTGCCGATATTTATGTGTATGCGACCGAAGCCGGGGAAGAGCGGTCCTGGTGGGTAGAAACGCCCAACCTGACGCTGGACACCCCGTCACTGTCGTTACGCCAGCAGACGCGATACGCAGTGCAAACCGGCGCACTGCAAAGCATTACCCGGGTGGCGCCGCTGGCCCTCAGTCAGGTCGGCGATTTGCTTCCTGAGCCATTGATGGGGGAGAAGACCACCGCTTATTTGCGGGATGCCTTTACCGGCGCCGGCGAGATTGAGCATGCCCGCATCCTCTGGGATGGCCAGCTCAGTGATTTCCCGTTTACAGATAACCGCGGTATCTTTCAGGCCAGAGTGGCGATCAGCGATGCCGATTTCCGGTTCTCGGCGGACTGGCCCGCTCTCACTGCGCTGGATCTAAACCTGAAGTTTGACAACGACGGCCTGGTGATGGCCAGTCGCAGCGGGCAGTTGCAACAGGTGGATGTGGCCGGCATGCGGGCGGTTATTCCTACCCTGAATGCGTCATCGACCCTGACTATCGATGCCACCGGCACCGGCAGCGGTCAGGACGTGGCCACGCTGATGCAGAACTCCATGTTGCGGGACTCGTTAGGCAACCTGCTGACCAACAGCATCCAGGTGACAGGGGACGTGACCACGTCGCTGTCGCTGGCGATACCGTTTAATGGTGATAAACCCACCGCCCGGGGCACCGCCACGCTGGATGGCAACAGTATTTACGTGGTGCCTACTCAAATGACCTTCGCACAAGCAACAGGTGATATTCACTTTAATAATGACAAGGTGACCTTTTCTGGCCTGCGTGCCGAGCTGTTAGATCAGCCGGTGACACTGGCAATGGACGGCTATGGCGAGGATGACCGTTACGTGGTAGCGCTGGGCTTACAGGGAAAATGGTCGGTGGCCCCTCTGAGTAACCGCTTTAATCCGGCGCTGGGCAATTACCTGGGCGGCGAAAGTGACTGGCAGGCGCAGGTGAATTTGCAGATCCCCGAGGACGGGTTTGCCTACACGGCGACGGTGTCGGCCCCCCTAACCGGCATTGGTTCGGCTTTGCCCGCGCCCTTCAATAAGCAGGCTGGTCAGCCGGTAATGCTCAGCGTCAGCAGCGAAGGAAACCAGCACACTTCGACCATTGCGGCCAGTCTGGGCGAACAGGTCCGGTTTGACGGGATTTTGCCCCATCAGGAGTTCCAGTTTTCTCGCGCGCATCTGGCTCTGGGCAATTCTGATTTTGTCGGCCTAGGGGTCGGTTTCAGTATCTCTGCGGTGCTTGATAAAATTGATGTGGGCAGCTGGTATAAAACCATTGAGATGCTGATTGGCGGCGGCAGTGACGGCGAGCCTGGCTTGTTTGGTGTGCCAGAGCGGATATTTGCTAATACCCGTGAACTGACCTTTGCCGGGCAGACCCTGAATGATGTGGCCGTGACCGCCAAACAAATAAACAACGACTGG
>JBPEWW010000398.1:0-5883 GCA_052032275.1 Alteromonas sp.
ATCTGGATATCAATGCGATCTAACAGCGGCCCGGATAGCCGGTTTAAATACTGCAGCTGCTGCTGCGGGGTACACCGGTTATCGTCGATATCGCCGGTAGGACTGGGATTCATGGCGGCCAGCAACTGAAAGTTGGCGGGGAAACAGGCCTTGGCACTGGCCCGGGCAATATGCACATCCCCGGTTTCCAGCGGTTCCCGCAACACATCCAGGGTTTTGCGGCCAAACTCCGGTAGTTCATCAAGAAACAGCACCCCGCCGTGGGCCAGCGAGACCTCGCCTGGAACAGGGTGAGTGCCACCCCCGACCAGCGCGGCGAAGGACGCGGTATGGTGAGGGCTGCGAAACGGCCGCTGGTAAAAATGCCGGGCTTCGATGGGTTCGCCTTTGACTGAGCGCAGCGCCGCCACCGTCATGGCCTCGGTTTTATCCAGCGGTGGTAACAGGGGTAACAGACGGCTCGCCAGTAAGCTTTTGCCACTGCCTGGTGGCCCCAGCATGAGCAGGTTATGGGCACCGGCTGCCGCCACCATCAAGGCCCGTTTGGCCTGACTCTGCCCGACAATATCGTCCCACCGGCAGGCCTCATCCGGTGCCGCCTGCTGACACTGCCAGGCTTCGCCACGACACAGTGGTACCTCCCCGGTCAGGTGATGAAACACATCCGTGAGGGTACTGGCCGGGTAGCGGGCCACTTCATCCACCAGCTGTGCTTCGCTGTCGTTGCCGGCGGGCAAGATGAGGCGCACAGCATGTTTGTGGCAGGCCAGCAGCGCGGGGATCACGCCGGTGACCGGTTTGAGCTCACCAGCCAGGCTCAGTTCCCCCAGCAGTGCCAGCCCGGCCACGGCGCCCTGGGGCAGCACCCCGCAGGCGATCAGAATAGCAATGGCAATGGGTAAGTCGTAGCGCCCGCCCAGTTTGGGGATCTCTGCCGGTGCCAGGTTAATGGTGATCCGTTTGGCCGGAAACTCAAAGCCGCAATTGATAAGGGCCGAGCGCACCCGCTCGCGGGCCTCTTTGACGCTGGTCTCCGCCATCCCTACCAGCTGAAAGGCGGGCAGGCCATTGGCCAGATGGACTTCAACGGTTACCGGTGGGGCGTCCATCCCCTGTCCGGCAAAGGTGTGTACTACCGCCACGCCCATAAGTGTCTCCCTGACAAAACTGGCATGGTAAGCCAGGGGGCGGGCGGCGGCTACTGGCCTGACGCCCAGTTAGGATCAGGGCGTTTCGCTGTGGAAAACCGGCAGCTGCCAGTGCCAGCGCATGGCAGCCAGCCGCAACAACACGGTGGTGGCCAGTGAGATAATAGCGCACAGCTCGGTAGGCAGGGCCAGATGCAGGCAGAGTGCGTAAGCGAACCCGCCGACGATACAGGTCATGGCATACAATTCCCCGCTTAACACCAGTGGCACTTCCCGGCAGATCACGTCCCGTAGCAGACCCCCGAAGACCCCGGTGATGGTGCCCATGGCAATGGCCACCGCCATACTGCCATCGCTGGCCAGGGTTTTTTCAATGCCCACCACATTAAACAGCGCCAGCCCGAAGGCATCGGCAATCAGCAGATAGTGAAACGGAAAGCGGGGGCTAATGCGCAGCCACACCACCGGGATGAACGCTGCAATGAGGGTGGTGTACAGGTAATCGGTATCTGCCACCCAGAACACCGGTAAGTCCAGCACCATATCGCGCAGCGTACCGCCGCCAATGGCGGTCACCGATGCCAGCACAATCACCCCAAAGCCGTCCATCCGCTTCTGATAGGCCATCAGCGTGCCGGAAATCGCACAGACGGCAACCCCTGCCAGGTTCAGCCAGTGCAGCCAGTCAATCATACTTTCTCCTTACGGTGGGCGGTGACCAGTGGTTCCTGCTGTGCAAATTACTTGATAATGCGGCCAGTTTCATGCTATTTCTTTACACATCTTCCTGCTACGGGTCAGCCAGTCTGTAGCAGGGCGGGGTTTTCCCCTTCCGAACATTTCCTGAGTCAGCCGCTGCGCTGGCTCGTCATTGCAGCCTTTGGCTGCGTCCTTCTGTCTTGCCGATGAAAGACGAACGCGGTGTGCCTGTGTGGTGCCTGTAACTAAATCTGTCCAGTTGCCAGACCAGCGCAGCCGGTAGTTGGGCGGTACGGCCCGGTCATGTATTATTCGTCTCAGACATTTGTCTTGATATTTCACTGACGCGCATCCGGCGCGTCAGGCGGGCTTTGGCCCCTAATAAGAAGGATTACAACATGGCTAAGCAACTTGCAGAACATATTTGGTTCAATGGCAATATTATTCCGTGGAAAGACGCAACGGTGCACGTCCTGACCCACGCGATCCACTACGGTTCATCGGTGTTCGAAGGGATCCGGGCTTATCAGACCCCGGACAAAGGCACCTGTGTGTTTCGCTTACAGGAACACAACCGCCGTCTGTTCGACTCGGCCAAAATTTACCGCATGACCATCCCCTACACCCTGGATGAAATCAATCAGGCGACGTTGGATATCATCCGTAAAAACAACCTGAAGTCCGCCTACATCCGGCCAATTGCATACTACGGCGATATTGGTATGGGCCTGCAGGTGCCGTTTGGTACCGAAACCGAAGTCAGCATTGCGGCCTTTGAATGGGGCGCATACCTGGGCGAAGAAGCGCTCAAGAATGGCGTGGATGCAGGCATCTCCTCGTGGAACCGGTTAGCGGCCAATACCATGCCCACCGGCGCGAAAGCGGGCGGTAACTACCTGTCATCACAGCTGATCTCTATGGAAGCCCGCCGCCATGGTTATGGTGAAGGGATTGCCCTGGACCGTAATGGCTATATCAGTGAAGGCGCGGGCGAGAACATCTTCGTGATCCGTAACGGCGTGGTCAGCACCACCCCTAAAACGGCGGCCATCCTGCCCGGTATTACCCGCGATACGTGCATGACCCTGCTTAAAGAGATGGGGTATGAGATCCGCGAAGAAAACATTCCCCGTGAAGCCATGTATCTGGCCGACGAAATCTTCATGTGCGGCACGGCCGCCGAAGTGACCCCGGTACGCAGCGTGGATGGCATTGAAGTAGGCAATGGCGGTCGCGGCCCGATCACTGAAAAAGTCCAGGAGATGTTTTTCGGTCTGTTTAACGGCAAAACTGAAGATAAATGGAACTGGTTAACCCCCGTTTATGAATAACCTTACTTAACAGGAGCACTTATGCCCAAGTTACGATCTGCTACCACCACACAAGGGAGAAATATGGCAGGTGCGCGTGCGCTTTGGCGCGCCACCGGCATGAAAGACGGCGATTTCGGAAAGCCGATTATTGCAATTGCCAACTCTTTTACGCAGTTTGTACCTGGGCATGTGCACCTCAAGGACATGGGGCAACTGGTTGCCCGCAGTGTCGAGGCCGCCGGTGGGGTGGCCAAGGAATTTAATACCATTGCGGTAGACGATGGCATCGCCATGGGGCACAGCGGCATGCTGTACAGTCTGCCGTCACGGGAAATCATTGCCGACGGCGTGGAGTATATGGCCAATGCCCACTGCGCCGATGCGCTGGTGTGTATCTCCAACTGTGACAAAATCACGCCGGGGATGCTGATGGCGGCGATGCGCCTGAACATTCCGGTGGTGTTCGTCTCTGGCGGGCCCATGGAAGCCGGCAAAACCAAGCTGTCTGATCAGCTGATTAAGCTGGATTTGGTGGATGCCATGGTGGCGGCCGCCGATGACAAGGTCAGCGACGACGATGCCAACGAAATTGAGCGCTCCGCCTGCCCTACCTGTGGCTCCTGCTCGGGGATGTTTACCGCCAACTCCATGAACTGTCTGACCGAAGCACTGGGCTTATCACTGCCGGGTAATGGCTCCATGCTGGCCACCCATGCCGATCGTGAAGCCTTGTTCAAACAGGCCGGCCGGCTGATTGTCGAGTTGTGTCAGCGCTGGTACGGGGACGATGACAGCAGCGCCCTGCCCCGTAATATTGCCAACTTTAAGGCATTTGAAAATGCCATGAGTCTGGACATTGCCATGGGCGGCTCTACCAATACCATACTGCACCTGCTGGCAGCGGCGATGGAGGGCGAGGTGCCCTTTGCCATGGCCGATATCGATCGCTTATCCCGCGCCGTGCCGCATTTATGTAAAGTCGCTCCGGCGACCCCGCAATACCATATGGAAGATGTGCATCGTGCGGGCGGCGTCATGGGCATTCTCAATGAACTTAATAAAGCCGGGTTGTTGCACCACAACGTGCCGCATGTGCTGGGCAAGTCGATGGGCGAGATCATTGCCCAGTGGGACATTACCCGGCCCGACAATGAAACCGCGACCATGTTCTACCGGGCCGGTCCGGCGGGCATTCGCACCACGCAGGCGTTCAGTCAGGCCTGCCGCTGGCCGGATGCGGATACTGACCGCGCTGGCGGCTGTATTCGCAGCATTGAGCATGCGTACAGTCTGGATGGCGGCCTGGCAGTGCTGTATGGCAACCTGGCCCCGGACGGCTGTATTGTGAAAACCGCCGGCGTGGATGAAAGCATACACACCTTCACTGGCCGGGCCCGCATTTATGAAAGTCAGGATACAGCCGTGGCCGGGATCCTGAACGACGAGGTTGAGCCCGGCGATGCCGTGATCATCCGCTACGAAGGGCCTCGCGGCGGTCCGGGGATGCAGGAAATGCTGTATCCCACGTCCTACCTGAAATCGAAAGGGTTGGGCAAAGCCTGTGCCCTGATCACAGACGGACGCTTTTCCGGCGGCACCAGTGGCCTGTCCATTGGTCACTGTTCGCCTGAGGCTGCCAGTGGTGGCGGGCTGGCGCTGGTCGAAGACGGCGATCCGATCCGCATCGATATTCCGAACCGCACCATTAACGTGGAAATCAGTGATGCCGAACTGGCCGCCCGTCGTGAGGCAATGGAGCGGCGTGACAAACCCTGGCGGCCGCTGAACCGGGAGCGCAAGGTGTCGTTGTCGCTGAAAACCTTTGCGTTACTGGCCACCAGCGCCGATAAGGGCGCGGTCCGGGACCCGGCGAAGCTGGAGGACGTATGACCGTCAGTGAACATGACTACCTGAAAAAAATTCTGCTGGCACCGGTCTACGATGTGGTGGTGAATACCGAACTGACCATGATGTCGCGTCTGTCCGGTGAGCTGGCAAACGAGATCTTCCTGAAGCGGGAAGATCAGCAGCCGGTGAAGTCGTTTAAACTGCGCGGCGCCTATAACCGGCTTTGTGCGCTCAGCGACGCCCAGCAGCAGGCCGGGGTGATTGCGGCGTCAGCCGGTAACCATGCCCAGGGGCTGGCGTATGGCGCACACATGAAGGGGATCCAGGCTACCATCGTGATGCCGGAAACCACCCCGGACATTAAAATTGACGCCGTGCGCCGGTTTGGCGGTAAGCATGTGAATGTGGTGCTGCACGGTACCAGTTTCGATCAGGCCAGTCAGCATGCCCAGGCCCTGTGCCGTGAACACGGCTATACCTTTGTGCCGCCGTTTGACGACCCCGACGTGATTGCCGGTCAGGGTACCGTAGCCAGAGAGTTGCTGGAACAAAACCCGCACCTGGATATTGTGTTTGTAGCAGTAGGGGGCGGCGGCCTGGCGGCCGGCATTGCGGTGTACCTGAAGCAGCTCAAGCCATCCATCCGCATTGTTGCTGTGGAATCGGAAGAGTCGGCCTGCTTTGCGGCGGCAAAAGCCGCCGGGGAGCCGGTGGCCCTGCCGTCGGTGGGCATCTTCGCCGATGGTGTAGCGGTAAAGGTCATGGGGCGAGAAACCTTCCGGCTGTGTAATGCGCTGGTGGACGACATCATTACTGTCTCTAATGATGAGATTTGCGGTGCCATTAAGGATATCTTTGATGACACCCGGGTCATT
>JBPEWW010000399.1:0-7510 GCA_052032275.1 Alteromonas sp.
AAGCCCTTAGGCTCAGAATTGCCGTTGTGATAGTCGGCTGATTCGGCGGTATCGTCCCAGTTATGGGTAAGCTCCAACATGGCTGGCCGGCCAAAGGTTTGCCGGGTCCGTTCTTTATCATCTTCACTGACATCCGTGAAGTCTTCACCGGCCGTCAGAAAATACAAACTGAATTTCATCTCGGCAAAATCCAGGCGCTTCAGTAGCGTCATGCCCATTACGCGGGTGTAAAAATCCAATGAGCGTTTAGGATCGGCAATCCGCAACATGGTCTGATTAAACACAAAACCGTCGGTGGCGGGATCTTTTTCTGCGCACAAACCTTCCGCTTCATCAAAATGGCGACTCATACATTGTGCTCCTCTGTTGTTGTCTTTCGTCTTAACAGCATGGGGGTTTCACCCACGCAATACAATGGTAAATACATCATCCGCTGATGCCAAATGCCCCCTTCAGGACGACCGCGCCCGCCGTCCACTGCCCTGCTTTCGTCACTCAGCAGAAACAACTTAACCCTTAATGCAATGGTCTGATAAACTTCACCGTGCGTATACCCGTGTAGTTTTCGCCGCACGGATGTTCGCGCAGAAATAGCGGGCAGCAGCTGGTAAATCACGCTATTCTTGAAGCAACAAGGGAACCCTAAGAGCAGCAATGGCAGCGCAACAACCGCTTTCTGTACAGCAAAACCTTACCATTCGTTTACTCCGCGTACTGCGTTACAACAAGGCCCGGATAGAGCGTGCGCTGGTACTCATGCCACCTGAACACCAGCCGTTGTTCCATGTACTGCCTTTTCTGCTTCACGTAAATCATCCCGACTTGCCCGGCTTTGTTGATGACGAGGCCGTGCCGTTCGGCATTAACAACTATTCATTGCGTAAAGACGTCGAGATGGCGCTGGCCGAGTGCTTTGCCGACCATCAGCACCTGTTTGACGATCTCAAGCAAATCTGGCCACGCCAGCGGGCCATTGATGCGCTGGTGTTAATGGGCAGTATTGGCACCATTGCCCAGTCCCGGGGCTCAGACTTTGATTACTGGGTGTGTGTGGACGGTAACCGCTTCTCGCCAGAAGCCCTGGCATTACTGCAGCAAAAACTGACGGCGGTAGAGCAATGGGCTGACCAGAAATTTGGCATTGAAGTGCACTTTTTCTTATCTGAAATTGATAAGGTACGCCAGAACGATTTTGGCGTCGCCGATGGCGAAAGTGCGGGCTCAGCGCAGGCGGTCTTTCTGAAAGCCGAGTTTTACACCACCAACATTGTGGTGGCCGGGAAAGCCCCTTTTTGGTGGCTGACGCCTGAAAGCACCACCGATCAACAGTATTATACGTTGCTGGATAGTCTGGAGGGAGGCGGCTCTCCGGACCCTACCTGGTTTATGGATTTGGGCAATCTGGAAAAGCTGGATCCCAGGGAGCTGTTTGGCGCCGCTATCTGGCAGCTGGGCAAGGCGATGGAGTCACCGTTTAAATCGGTACTTAAAATGGCCAAACTGGAAGTGTTCCTGGGCAGCATAGAGCAGGAACAGCCGCTGTGTAACCTGCTGAAAAAGCGTGTTCATCATGGTGCTGAGGCACCCGGCCAGGTGGCCACTATCGACCCCTACGCGCTGATGTTCGATCAGCTGATTGCCCATTATCAGGCCAAAGGACAGGACGAAGATGTGCTGTTGCTGCAGCAATGCCTGTACATTAAATGTGGCTGCGCGCTGAGTGTGCCCCTGGCGAAAGGCGAAACCGCCACGTTCAAACGAAAAATTATGGCCGGCTACGCCAGAAACTGGGGCTGGACGCGCACCGATCTGCAACACCTGGACGCCCAGCGTGACTGGAGTTTTCACGAACGGGTTCAGCTGAGCCGGCGTATTCACCGTTTCTTAATTAAATGCTACCGCCGGATCTCTGCGCAAATCAGCGCGGGCAAGCAGGCAATGAGCAAGGAAGACATGACGGTGCTGGGTCGCCGGCTAAGTACATTCTATGGCAAAAAGCCCAATAAAATAGACTTTCTGCGCTGTGCCTTCGACGACGGACTGTACTGCGACCATATTACGGTAAAGCAGCAACGGCGTAAAAACGGCGACGAGGTATGGTCAGCGTTTGCCGGCGATCAGCTCAGCAAATCCGGCAAGGTCGAGGAGGGCCAGCGCATTGCCCATGCACCCAACCCGGTTGAGCTAATGGTCTGGTGTGTGGCCAGCCGCATTATTGACAGCAAAACCAATGTCCTGATTGACTATAACGCCGGCGACATCAACGAGACGGACTTAAAGGATCTGGTGCGCCTGTTAAGCCTGTATTTCCCCCCCGTAAAAGTGACCGCCCTGCCCCGGGAAGATCTACTGGCCAGTGAGCGGGTGACTACCTGTCTGGCTATCATTAACTTCCCCACGTCGCGACAAAAGGCCACGGTAGAAGACCTGATGGTGCTCTATGCCACCACCTGGGGACAGAGCTTTTTGGTGCATGGCACCGATGCCCTCGATAAGCTGTGGTTTGAACTGCAGGAAACCACGCCGGCGCCAGCCTGCTATGCTCTGATTCCCCGCGGCGCCCAGCAAAAACGGATTTATGCCGAGTTTGCGGAAAGCACCGACATTCACTTCGGGTTACTGACCTAAACCCGTTGCCCACCGGGCTGTCTGGCTTTGCTGATATCGCTTGCCCTGCGGACGCGCTGCGCCTCACCACGCACTACCGTCCCCCACTGCCGGAGGCATTTTCGCTGTTATTCTCGCTGAAATTCGCGTAGCTTATTTGCTGATAAAAAATCACATAATAATAAGAGAACCTGTTATGGAACAAACGCGCGCGTCGCTGGTACAGCGGCTATTACACAAGGTAGAGGTATGGGGTAACAAGCTGCCCGATCCTGCCGTCCTGTTTCTGATCCTGCTGGCAGTGGTCTGGGTGTTATCCTGGGCGCTGTCGGGTGTCGACTTCAACGTGGTGGACCCCAGAAACGGTGAGCCCCTGGTGATCAACAATCAGTTAGCTGGCAGTGCGCTCACCCAGTTAATGTCCACCATGGTTACCAACTTTGCCCATTTTCACCCGGTCGGCGTGGTGCTGGTGGCCATGCTGGGTATTGGCATTGCCGAGTATTCCGGGTTTATCAATGCAGGCCTGCGGGCGCTGTTATCCGTTACCGCCAACTGGCTGCTGACCCCCATGATTATCCTCATTGGCATTGTCAGTCACTCGGCGGTGGATGCCGGTTACGTACTGGTTATCCCACTTGGCGGCGTCATTTTTTACGCAGCGGGGCGGCATCCGCTGGCCGGCATTGCGGCTGCGTTTGCCGGTGTGTCAGGCGGGTTTTCTGCGAACTTTGTGCCTTCAGCCCTGGATCCCATGCTGCAGGGGATTTCCCAGGCCGGGGCGCAGTTGCTCGACCCGAGCGTGACCCTCAACCCGCTGAATAACTATTATTTCACTACAGCGTCGGCACTGGTCGTCACTCTGCTGGGCTGGTTTATCACCGACAAACTGGTGGAGCCCAAGCTCAAAGATAACCCTATCGACGGCGATATGTCTGATCTGCCAACCATGGAGCCGCTGAAAGACGATGAGCGCACGGCACTGCGCTGGGCGCTGGCCGCTGTGGTGCTGGGTATTGTTATTCTGGCCCTGACCGCCTCTTATGAAGGTTCGCCCTGGCGCGGTGACGACGGTTCGCTGACCTCCTTCACCGCCCCGCTGATGAAGTCTATCGTTCCGCTGATCTTTTTGCTGTTTCTTATTCCCGGTTTAGTCTACGGCCTGATTATTGGCTCCATCCGCAATTCCAAACAGTTTGTGGAAGGCATGACCAAAGCCATGCAGGGCATGGGCTATTACCTGGTGATCATGTTCTGTATTGCCCAGTTTATCTATACCTTTGGCCAGTCAAACCTGGGGATTTTACTGGCCGTGAAAGGGGCAGACTTTCTGCAGTCGATGGCCCTGCCCGGCGGCATTACTATTACCGGCATTATCCTGCTTACTGGCCTGATAAACCTGTTCGTAGGGTCGGCCTCAGCCAAATGGGCCCTGCTGGCCCCCATTTTTATCCCCATGCTGATGCAGCTGGGTATTTCACCGGACCTGGCGCAGGCGGCCTACCGCATCGGTGATTCCAGTACCAATATCATTACGCCGCTGATGCCCTACTTCCCACTGGTGGTGGTATTTTGTCAGCGCTACGTGACCACCACCGGCATTGGCACCCTCACCTCAATGATGCTGCCATTCTCAGTGTGTTTTTTGATTGTGTGGTCAATCTTCCTGATGATCTACTGGAGTCTGGGCATTCCGTTAGGCATTCAGGCCTCGTATGACTATGTCATGCCCTAAACCATTGCGATGCGGCACCGGACCGCGGCCGGTGTCGCACTCAGCAGTTGTTCCTCACTGAGCATGGAAGCCCTCGCTGCATACGGCCTGCCGGGCTTATTTGTGGCGGCCTTCCTGGCCGCCACCATATTGCCGCTCAGCTCAGAGCTGGTACTCAGTGTGCTGTTGGTAAATGGCCTTGCCCCGCCAGCGGTCGTGGGCGTGGCGACAGTGGGCAATGTGCTTGGTTCGCTGACCAATTACGCAATTGGCAAATACGCCGCCAAGGCGGCGCTGCAACGCTGGTTACGTATTAGTGATCAGCAGTACCTGCGCGCTGAACAACGCTTTGGCCGCTACGGGCTGGCCGCGCTGTGCTTTGCCTGGGTACCGGTGATTGGCGACCCGTTAACGGTCATTGCCGGCGCCCTGCGTATTCCCTTGCGCTGGTTTTTGCCGCTGGTTGCGGCCGGCAAACTTGCCCGTTACTGGGTGTTGGCCTGGGTGATAAGCGATGTATACTAGGGCTGACAACTCAACGCTGGCGTAAAAGCACCATGTCCTTGTCTCTGGTCCGGGCTACCCGCGCGGATATCCCTTACCTGGTCAACCTGCGCGTACAAACCATGCACAGCCATCTGGTGCGCGAGGGAATTCACTACACCTACCATAATCATTTGCAACGGGTGCTGTTACGCTACGATCTGGCGCACCTTATTTACGATAGCGCCACCCGGGAACGGGTGGGGTTTATCAAGTTTGACGCCCGCAGCCGGCCGGTCAGCATCTTGCAGTTACAAATTTCGCCCGACTACCAGAATCAGGGGTATGGCCGCAGGGTGCTCACCATGCTGCTTACCCGGCACGCGGCAACCGGCATTGCGCTGTCAGTGCTCAGGCAGAACCCGGCACTGGCCCTGTATTTGCGCCTTGGGCTGGTGATTTACGATGAGGATGAACACGAATATCACTTACGCAGTGGATAACCGCCGTGTATTTTTGGCAGCTGGGTCTGGCCTGACTACAAAAGACTGTGCTAAAACAACAATATAAACACCAGCGCGTCTACTGTGAGGAAATCAATGAGTGCCACCGCCCCCCTGAAATTCACCCGAGCCAGCTTTTTCTGGCTGGTACTGGCCGTTATCTGGGCCATCATAGGTGTGGTGTATATCGACCTTGGCGCAGCGCTGTTGTCGGCGGGTATGGTGTGCATGAGTTTATACAGCATGGCAATCCCTGCGCGTAGCAGCCTGTTTAAAAGCCTGCGCGAGCCTCAGCAACACATCCGCCCGCCACGGGTGTTGATTTGGGTCAGAAATATCGGGTTAATGCTGGCGCTGGCGGGCGTTATCGTCAACTTTTATTATGGATGGCAGGTGTGATCCGGTAAGCGCCGCTTACTCACTGTCCATAACCTGACGGAAAATCATGCCGGCTTTGGTCCAGTTGATCACGTCCAGTTTGCGTAAGACTGCCGACACATGCTGTTTCACCGTCGACTCTGAAATTTCCAGTTCATAGGCAATTTGCTTATTCAGCATGCCTTCGGCCATCATTTTTAATACGGTGAACTGGTGTGGGGTCAACAGTGCCAGCTTACCGGCAAACTGCAGGTGCTGGCTGTTTCCGTGGCCGACAAGGGTGGCATCCAGACCGGCAGGTAACCACTGTTCGCCTTCAAGGATCTGGGTTACCGCTTCCGCCATGACTTCCAGCGAGGTAGACTTTGGAATATAGCCACTGGAGCCCAGTGCCATGGCATTGCGAATAACGGTGGGGTCTTCCTCTGCGGACACAATGACCACCAGGACATTCGGGAAGCGGGTGCGTAATTCACTGAGGCCGGTCAGCCCCTCGTTGCCGGGCATGTTTAAATCAAGGAATACCAGTTCAATATCCTCGTCGCTGGCCAGCTGTTCATGGGTTTGTGACAAACTGGCGGCTTCCACAATATCCTTGCCCACCATGTCGCCCAGCGCCTGTTTCATGGCAGCGCGAAACAACGGATGATCATCGGCAATGAGTACTTTTGCTTGCATAAGGGATGTTCAGGAACAGGTGATTATTATTATAAAGGCATCATAGCCTGTCGGGTGCCAACACGCAAAAAGGCAGCTGGCGCTACCTTGATGGGTACTGTACGCGGCGCCAGGGCGCAGCACATGCATTTACACCGGGGCAGTGGTCAGGCTTCCGGAACACACAAACCTGATGCCAACCACTGTCCAGATGAAGGCGGCCAGGCCGCCTGAACCACTATCAGAAACGATACCCCACGGTGAGGTGTACGGTGCGCGGTGCGCCGTAGTACCCTATCAGGGTGGTATCCCCGCCCAGACCAGGACCAAAACTGCCGTCTTCACCAATGGTTACGAAGTCGTATCCGCCGACCAGGTATTCCTCGTCAGTCAGGTTCTTGCCATGCAGGCCGGCGTACCAGTCGCCGTTCATGCTTTCCCAGCTCACCGACAGGTTCACCATGCCGTAGCCTTCCTGTTCAATCAAATCACTGGTTTCAAATAACAGGTAGTCATCGCGGTAGTAGTAGTTGGCATTAAAGACCAGATCACCAAAGTCTGTTTCCATCAGGTAATTGGCCGCCAGATTTAAGGTATTTTCCGGCGTGCTGGCCAGCCCGATGAGTGGCGGAATGGCATTGTTTTCTTTGATTTCAAAGTCGATATAACCGTATGCCAGGTCGAACTGCAGGTTATCGGTCGCCACCCAGGTCATTTCGACCTCCGCCCCTTTCGCGGCCGTCTCTGCGGCGTTACGTAACCGCTGATCCAGCGCAGTGGGGTCGGACAGGTCACCCTCGATACCAATATACTGACGATCCTTATGGTCATAGCTAAACAGCGTCACGTTAAGGCGCAGCGCATCACTCAAATCGCTCTTCATGCCAATTTCATAGCTGTCGACAATTTCCGGATCCACACCCGGTTCGTTAGTCTGCGCACGGGGGTTAAAGGTACCTGACTTAAAGCCCTGTGAGTAACTGGCAAAGAACATCATATCGCGGTTGAGCTGGTATTCTACGCCAAGCCGCGGCGTAAACCGGGACCAGCTTTCCACTGCCGGCGCATCCAGTACACCGTCGCCGTCAGTGTCGGTACCTAATACCTGTGGCACCAGCTCGCCGTCCGGACGCACATAGCCGTCAAACCAGCCGGTGAACGGATACAC
>JBPEWW010000004.1:0-7763 GCA_052032275.1 Alteromonas sp.
GCAAACGACGAACAGGACGAGCCCGGCCGCTGAGGCGTACCCGGCAACCGGAACCCGTTGTGAAACCGGTGTCGACTTGGTTCCGGCCAGGCCTGCACCAACAAAAAAAAGCACCGCGCGCGGTGCTTTTTTCGTTGTTCCTGCCCGGTACTACTTAGGGTAGCCGGTAGGGTTGTTTGACTGCCAGTGCCAGGTGCTGGCGCACATGGCTTCCAGTGTTTTCTCGGCGTGCCAGTTCAGCTCTGTAGCGGCTTTGGTCGGGTCGGCGTAGCAACTTGCCACGTCACCGCTGCGACGCGGGGCAATGGTATACGGAATGCTGCGGCCTGACGCCGCTTCAAATGCCTTTACCATTTCCAGCACGGAATAACCCTGACCGGTACCCAGGTTATAAATATCCAGCCCCATGTTAAGCGCCAGCCTGTCGAGTGCTTTCAGGTGACCGTTGGCCAAATCTTCTACATGGATATAGTCCCGTACCCCGGTTCCGTCAGGCGTGTCGTAATCGTCACCAAACACACTGAGCTGCTCCAGTTTGCCGGTGGCCACCTGTGAGATATAAGGCATCAGGTTGTTGGGAATGCCGTTAGGATCTTCCCCAATCTGGCCGGACGGGTGCGCACCCACCGGGTTGAAGTAACGTAACAACACAATGTTCCAGTCATTATCGGACTGATACAGGTCTGTGAGTACATGCTCGACCATCAGCTTGGACATGCCGTAGGGGTTAGTGGGGTGACCGGTGGCCATACTTTCGCGCAGAGGCAGGGCAGCAGGGTCGCCGTAAACCGTGGCAGAAGAGCTGAATACCAGGTTCTTGACGTTGTGCTTACGCATGACCTTGCACAGCGTGAGCGTGCCATAGACGTTGTTCTCATAGTATTCCAGCGGCTTTTGTACCGATTCACCCACCGCTTTGAGGCCGGCAAAATGGATAACTGAGTCAATGTCATGTTCACTGAAAATGTCATCCAGCACAGCGGTATCGCGAATGTCACCCTGGACAAAGGTCACCGCCTTGTCGGTCAGTGCTTCCACCCGGCGCAGGGATTCTGCACTGGCGTTGGACAGGTTATCCAGCACCACTACGGCAAACTCTTGCTCTAACAGCTGCAATACGGTGTGGCTGCCGATATAGCCGGCGCCGCCGGTAACTAATATGGTCTTCATGTTCTCTCCTTGGATGACTCAGGCAAATACTTGGCGCTAAATGAATACTGTAGCGGCTTCACAATCAGGGGGTAGAGTAAAAATACCAGCCCTGCCCATAACAGTGAATGCCAGCTTTCGACTGTGCGCAGGATAAGCACAAACACCGGCACAATAATTAACAATTTAAGCACGTTCAGCAGCGTTTTCTCCGGTACGGTCAGTTTCCTGGAGGCGCGATCCAGTCGCTCAATGCGCTCGGCGAGTGGCAGATCTGCCAGGCCGGGGATATGTCGGGTGGAAAAGTAAAATCGCATAGGATGCCTTAAAATAAAAAACCGCCGGAGAACATACTCCGACGGTTATTGTATGCAATTGTGGCTGCGGATAAAACCGCAGAACCGTTATCCCTGCTGTGGAACCGGGTGGGGTTCGTCCGTATGGTCTTTGTCGGCCAGCTTTTCCCAGTGACGGGTTTTCAGTGACAGCAACAGGGCCACAATACCGATAGCAATACTGAACAGGCTGATTTGCAGGTACAGGTTCGGCATTTCATCCAGACGGCTGGGGTCGAAATTACCCGCCAGCAGCCCGGCAATAACGTTGCCGATAGAGTAAGTGAGTACAAAGACCCCCATCATCTGGCCGGCAAAACGTTTAGGTGACAGTTTGCTCACCGCACTCAGTGCCACAGGGCTCAGGCACAGCTCACCCACCGTATGCAGGAAGTAGGTCATGACCAGCCAGTAAGGGGCCACTTTCAGGCCACTGGCAGCAATCTGGGCCGCGAAAAACATCACAATGAAGCCGCTGGCCATGATGATAAGGCCAATTGCGCACTTGGCGCCATAGGACGGATCCATCATGCGTTTGCCCAGGTTAATCCACAGCGCAGCGAAGAACGGCGACAAAATGATGATAAAGAAGGAGTTCGCCGACTGGAACCATGCCGGTGGGATCTCGAAGCTGCCTACAATACGGTCCGTGTAGTCACGGCCAAACAGGTTCAGCGATGAACCGGCCTGTTCAAATCCGGCCCAGAAACACGCTGAGGCCACACAAATCAGCAGCAGGGCACCCATGCGTTTTTTCTCAGCAGAGGTGAGGTTACCCAGGAAGTAGATGCCACCAAAATACAGCACGAAGATGCCGGTGAAGCCCATGGCCACGTACTTGGCTACCACAACCGGATCGATGATGAGTACGCCGATGGTGGTCAGAAACGTGACTGCAGCCAGTGCACCCAGGGCCAGCAGAATGACTGACCAGCTGCGGGTTTTGGCTTTAGCAGATAGCTGCACGGCCGGGCCGTCAGAAACGCTGGATAAATTTGATAAGGTCATTTTATACTGGACCAGACCAATAAACATACCGACCGCCGCGGCGCCGAATGCCCAGTGGTAGCCCATGTTCGGGGCCAGCCAGCCACAGACCATATAGCCGATAACTGAACCAATGTTAATGCCCATGTAATACAGGGTGTAGCCACTGTCACGACGGTTGTCGTCGTCAGAATAAAGCTGGCCCACCATTGCACTGATGTTGGGTTTTAGTAACCCGGTACCCAGTACCACCAGAATAAGCCCAATGAAAAAGGTGCTGTGGGAAGGAATGGCGAGCACAATGTGGCCGCTCATAATAATAATACCGCCATACCAGACGGCTTTCTGGCCACCGAGTAACCGGTCAGCTATCCAGCCGCCGGGTAAGCCCATGAAATACACTGCACCGGTATACAACCCGTAGATAGCGGTAGCGGAGGCCACCGTAAAGGCCAAACCTTCCTGTTGGAGGCTGGCGGTCATGAATAACACAAGCAGGGCACGCATGCCGTAATAGCTCATCCGCTCCCACATTTCGGTGAAAAACAGCGTTTGCAGGCCGCCGGGATGGCCGAAGAAGCTGGTATCGTTAGATGATTTCGTAGTCACAATAGAGTTCCGTATTGATTATCTTTCTTATCGGTCGGAGCCGTCTTGGCAGCCCCGTTATTATCGAGTCCTGAAGAGGATACGTCGTTATACTAAAGGATTGAACATGACACAAGGTGAGATGGGGATTTGTTTAGACGGGTAATCGCCAGCGCCTGCGGGATTATACAGGCGCTGGCTGGTTGTTCAGTTTAGTTTTTTGTGTGGCCCCATAGACTTACAGTTCGCGTATGGTCGCAATGACAATACGGACGATGCCATACAGGACAAACAAGACCACCGCAAACAGTGTCAGGTTATAGGTGACCTGCGGATACTGGTTGTCGTCTGGCGTGGTGGGCGACTCAATCGTCACCAGGTGCTGAAGCTTCTGATAGGTTTCTACGCGAGCATTCTCCAGCGTGATTAACGATGAAGAAAACGCCTGTATGGCCAGTTCCAGCTGGACCTTCAGGTTACTGTACTGCGCCATCAGTTCGGTGACGGATAACGCGCCGGTATCTTCATTGGTGCTGATTTTTTCTTTTTGTTCGGCCAGCTGCTGTTCAAGTGCACGAATTTCCCGGCGGATGTTGATCATCTCTGGTGCCGAGTCTGCCATCATGGTGCCCATGGTGCGAAGCTCGGCGCGCTTTTGGGCCAGCGTGGCCTGTAACGAAAACGCAATTTGCTGAAAGGCCATGCCCTCCGCAGTGGGGTCCAGTACGTCGTATTTCGATTGAAAATTCAGCAGCTCGGTTTTCGCCTGCTGCAATTTGTTTTCTACGATAGCGTGTTCATCTTTAGCAAATACCAGTTTGGACTCCGCCAGATTATTGTTGATGGCATTGATGAACTCTTCTGCTTTGGCCACAATGGTAGCGTTGATCAGCGTGGCGTATTCTGAGGTGAATGCCCGGGTTTTCAGGGTGATCACGCCTGAGGTTGAGTCGACGGCCACTTCGATGTGATCAAGGTAAAACTGGTAGAAATCCTCGTCGCTGTGAAACCCCGACAGACCACTGAACATATCCGCCGCATCAGAGGTGTAATGCGCCCGCAGTCCAATAGCGTCGTCCAGATGCTTAAGCATATCGGCTGACTGCACATAGGCTTCAATGATCTGACTTTCATTGGTGGCGGCAGTACCGGATACGGTGGCCATCAGCAAGGAGGAGGGGTCGAAACTGCTGCCGCCTTCGCTGGATTTCACAATCAGCTGGCTTTGACTTTCATACTGGGGCGCAGCCCAGACCGTCAGATAAAAGGCATAGAGCAGCCACGGCATAATTAATAACAGCGTTTTATGCCGTTTCACGAAAGCGTTAACTTTACTTAGCGCGTTATTCACTATTCACTTCCTGTTTATTTGTTATTTGCTTTCCTGGGTATAGACACTGATGCCTTCCTCCAGGTCTGCGTAGTAGGTCAGTTTGCCGTCGTCGATGACGACCGCAGACGTACAAAATTCCCGAATTTGGTCCAGCTCATGGCTGACCATGATCACCCCGGCCTGTTCACTCTTTTCCTTGAGGCTGGCGCGGGCTTTTTTCCTGAAGATGGGATCACCCACCGAGGTGGCTTCGTCAATCAGGTAGATGTCAAAGTCGATGTTCATGCAGCAGGCAAATACCAGCTTGGCGCGCATCCCTGATGAATAATTCTTTACCGGTAAATCGAAGCGTTTTCCCACTTCGGCAAACTCCTGTACTTTCTCCTCGTAGTCAGAGAGAGAGCGTACGTTGTTAATGCGGCCGATAAAGCGGGTGTTTTCCCGGCCCGTCATTTGCGGGTGAATGCCGGTTTGCAATGCCACCGGCCATGACATGGCTTTGTTGGTAACAATGCGGCCACGATCCGGGTATTCACTTTTTGCCAGCAGCCGGAAGAGGGTAGACTTACCCGTGCCGTTTTTACCCAGAATAGCAACGTTGTTTTCGGTGGGAAAATCGAAGTTCAGGTTGCGAAAGATATACTGCGGCCCGAGCTTGCTCGGGTAGCTCTTGGTGAGGTTTTCAATGCGAATCATCGCGCCAGCACCTTCTTCCAGGTGATGTGGTACAAACAAAGTGCCAAAAATAAGCAACCTGCCGTGGTTTCCACTGTATACGACAGGCTTACGCCCTGACTACCGTAATGGGGGAAGCAGGCGAACCGCGCCAGTTCCACAAAGTGGACAATCGGGTTCCAGGTGAGATAGGGCCAGTATTCTTCCGGAATGTCCTGAAGACTGAAGAAAATGCACGATATAAACAGCAATGGCCGCATCATCATGGATTTGATTTTGTCGACTTCGGGGACGAAGGCTGCGGCAATTCCAAACATTAATCCCACACAGATACACTGAATCCATAACAGGCTAAACAGCACAATTAACAGCAGATAATTGTCAACAGAAATTCCATCACCCACCAGGTACAGGGCTAGTGCAAGCAGCGCGATTACGACTACTTTTATAGCCACCTCCAGCAAGCCTGACGTAACGATGGCAGACATCGGCTGAACCTGACGAAACGCGTAGAGGGGTTTGTTTTTACGAATCGACATCGACACATTCTGAATGCCATTGGTGTACGATTGCAGCCCCACCAGGCCTATCATCATAAAGTGGAAAAGGGAGATGCCGTGAATGTCGCCTTCATTTAACAGCCCGCGGAAAAACGACAAGGCCAGTATGAACACAAAGGGTTCAAGGAATGCCCAGCTTAAGCCAAACTTATCGTTGAACTTACTTTGCAGCTCACGCAGGAACAGTGCAAAGATGACTGTTCGCCAGGCGTAGAGCTGTTGTTTAAGCGTGACCATGTCCGGGCTTAATTAGTGGCAACGTTTGCGGCAACCGCAATCTGATAGATGATTTGCGTAATGTCTTTGACGGCCTGCAGCGATTTGGTATCGATCGCCGGCAGCACCACCACCTGGTCACCCGCTTCAAACGCCACATCCTCGTCACCCACCGCGGCAAAGTCCACAGTGCCGTTTTTCCGGATCACCAGAATGCGATCATCGTCCGCCCGCTGGGTGAAGCCACCGGCCCAGGCTACATAGTCTTCGGTGGTGGCATTGGGATTAAAGACCACCGACTGTGGTAACAACACTTCCCCCCCCACATGCACCAAATCGGTGACTTCAGGGATCACAATGGTGTCTTCAGGTTCAAGCAGGATGTTCGCGATGTCGCCATTTTGTGACACAATCACTTTACCGACCGGCTCTACCTGACGGGCGCGGGCCACATAATCGGAAATTAACTGGGCTTCCTGAACACGAATGGAACCTTCCCCGGTGGAACTGATGGGCGCCGTATACACACTGCGTTCGAGACGCTGTAAGGCCTGTTCGATAATGTCTTTTTGCTTCTCGGCAACACTTTCTCTTAGCAGGTAAATGCTTTGAATGTCTGACAGCGAGCGGTCAATGGCTATGCGGTCCAGCACATCGAGTAACCGGGTACCCTTATCCACCATCACCTGGGAAGCGCCTTTAAATGCCCCCGCCACATTGATGCGATAAATTTGCGGCTCGTGATCGTTCACATACTCCACGTTATCGCCAGGCTTCAGTGTCAGGCTGGCAAATTTGTCGAGGGTCAGGTAACGGGCGAACTCTTTATTATTTCTTACTCCGGCGACCGACACGTGACTGATAAACTCCCCCGGACGGGAGAAGTAATTCACCGTACTGCCAATCAGCTCTTCATCCGTGAATTCAAAGGTGAAGCTGTTACGGGCACCGGTTTCAACCACCACTGTGTTGCCGATGGGATGAACCAGAATGGTATCGCCATCTTTAAATGATACCGCCGGCATCTTGCCGCTGCGGAAAAATTTATACAGGTCCGCGCTGGCGATCACTTTATCGTCACGGATGACATCAATTTTGCGGAAACTGCCGCGCTGGAAATCAATGCCGCCGGCACGTTTGAGATAATAAAGCACGCTATCGGAAGCCAGACCGGCGTATTGGCCGGGGCGCAACACGGGACCGGCGATAAACACCGACACCGGGGTAGAGGTGAGCAGGTTGACATACACATTGACGTCATTGGTATAGACCTGACGTATGCGGCTGGACACTGTCTGGTTAACGCTGCCGGCGGGGGTATTGGCCACCCGTACCGGGCCGATATTAGGAATAAAGATATTGCCCTGGTTATCCACCGTGACAACATCGGAGTAATTCACCGCACCCCAAATCCAAATGGAAATTTTATCACCGGGCGCCACCAGGTAATTGTCGTTCATGCCCGTGGTGCGCTCAGACTCAAACCCCCCAATAAACAGGTTGGCCGCGAACGGCGGATTACTCATGGCATCCTGTTTGGGGAACACGGTGTCGATTGTAGGTTCGCCGGGTAACGTCTGGCCATTGCGTGGCTGCGTGGCATACTGCCCGGTAGAGGGCAACGTCGTCGACGCGCCTGGTAAAGTCCGGCGGGAATTAATCGACATGGGGGTGACCGACTGGCTGCCCGAGGCCCCCGTATCGCCGCCCTGGTTCTGCGCCTGTTGTTGCAACTGCCTGAGTTGCTCCACGGTTTGTGCATTCACACTGCTTGCAAAGGACATCGCCACGAGTGAAAGCGTCGCTAGTAAGCGACGTGAAAAAGTAAATACTGACACGATTAGTAACTCTCTGTGTGCTTAACGAGGGGCGATAACATGACCCATTGGCCACTGCGCTGACAAAGGGTACGCTCGCTGC
>JBPEWW010000040.1:0-6345 GCA_052032275.1 Alteromonas sp.
TGTTCAACCCAGCCGTCCTGCGGGTAACTTTGGGCGAACTCCTGTTGCGCCACGCCGATAATGTCTCCCGCGGCACTGAAAATAATCGCTCTGGAACTGGTGGTGCCCTGATCGATGGCAAGAATATAGTGGCTCACGAGTGCGCCTCCAAAATGTGAAGTGAAAGGGTTGCATAAAAGTGTGCCCGATTTACACCTGTTTAACAACCGGCCGTTTTCGAAAACGAAAATGTCGTGTTCGTTTTAAGTCTGTTTCCGTGCATACTATGGCGTATACTGGGCACATCAGCAGGAAAGGAACAGGAATGAACCAGGCACAACGACACGAGAACATTGTTGCCATGATTAGCCAGCGCGGCTTTATGTCCATTGACGAGCTGGTGGAACAATGCGCGGTAACGCCACAAACTATTCGCCGGGATCTTAATCAGCTGGCCGAGGCCGGCGTTATCAGCCGTTATCACGGCGGGGCGGGGATTAATAAGAGCTGGGAAAATACGCCTTATCAGGAACGTAAAACCCACAACCGGCACGTGAAAGAAAAAATAGCCGACGCTGTCGCAGCGATGATCCCGGACGGGGCCTCGTTGTTCATCAATATTGGTACCACCACCGAAATGATTGCGACTAAGCTGTTGCGGCATAAGAACCTGCACGTGGTGACCAACAACATTCATGTGGCCACAATATTGTCGGCGAAAGAAGATTTTACCGTGATCATTGCAGCGGGGGAGGTGCGCTACCGGGATGGCGGGATCATTGGTGAAGCGACCTGCGACTTTATCAGTCAGTTTCGCATGGATTTCGGCATCATCGGCATTAGCGGGATCAGCCCCGACGGCGCCTTGCTGGATTTCGATTTTCGCGAGGTTAAGGTGTCTCAGGCAATCCTGGAGCATACCCGCACGGCCATTCTGGCGGCAGATTATTCGAAGTTCTCACGTCAGGCCATGGTAGAGCAGGGGCACATATCACAAGTAGACTGCCTGGTCTGTGATCAGCCACCCCCACCCGCCATTCAGGACATTATTCGCCAACATCAGATAAAGTTCGTTCAGGCATAGTGATTTTCGTTTGTTTTCGTTTTTGTTGACTTGTGTTCATGTTGGCGTTTTAATAACCAGCATGATTCGCAGGTAAACGGGTACGCAATGAACACTGATGAGAAGCCACAAGTCGACACGGTTGATGTGCTGGTAATTGGCGGCGGCATTAATGGCGTGGGCATTGCCGCTGATGCGGCGGGCCGCGGGCTCACAGTTACGCTGTGTGAAAAAGGCGATCTGGGCAGCGCCACGTCTTCCGCGTCCAGTAAGCTTATCCATGGCGGTCTGCGTTATCTTGAGCATTATGAGTTTCGGCTGGTGAAAGAAGCGCTGGCAGAGCGGGAAGTGCTACTGGCCAAAGCACCGCACATCATCTGGCCATTGCGTTTCCGGCTGCCGCATCAGTCGCATTTACGGCCCACCTGGATGATACGGGCCGGGCTCATGATGTATGACGCCCTGGCGAAACGACGGGTACTGCCCCGTTCACGAAAAGTGAATGCCATTCCGGGACAGCCGCTGAGAGGCGATATCACAACCTGTTTCGAATACTCCGACGGGTGGGTAGATGATGCGCGCCTGGTGATCCTTAACGCGATGGCGGCGCAGGATCAGGGCGCGACCATTCTTCCCCGTACCGAGTGTATCTCTGCTGCCCGTGAGGGCAAACACTGGGTGGCAACCCTGCAACTCCCTGATGGGCAAACCCGTCAGGTACGTGCCAGAAGCATAGTGAATGCGGCCGGCCCCTGGGCGATTTCATTTATCGATCGCCTCGCGGATACCCCCAATCCGGATGCGATGCGCCTGGTGAAGGGCAGTCATATCGTGGTGCCCCGCCTGTATGATTCGGAGGAAGCCTACATACTGCAAAATCAGGACAAGCGTATTGTGTTTGTCATCCCTTATGAGAACGACTATTCACTGGTGGGTACCACGGATGAAAACTATCAGGGTGATCCTTCCGCCGTGCGGATTTCCGACACGGAAAAAGCGTATTTAATCGATATCGTGAACAATTACTTTGCAAACACGATTTCAACGCAGGACATAGTGCATACCTACAGTGGCGTCAGGCCGCTGCTGGAGGAAAAAAACGCCAGTGCCCAGGAGCTAACCCGTGACTACAAGGTAATGATGCAGGGCGATAGCCAGTCACCGGTGCTGGTTAACATCTTTGGCGGCAAAATTACCACCTACCGCAAACTGGCCGAACATGCGGTAAATACCCTGTGCCGGCACTTTCCCAAAGCCAGCGGTGCCTGGACCAAAACAGCCCCCTTGCCAGGTGGTGCGTTTGTAAACCATGCCACCCTGGCAACAAAGCTAAGTCACGATTATCCGTGGTTGCCCGCTGCGCTCATCGAACGCTACGTTCGTCAGTATGGTTTACTGTGTAAACGTTTTCTGAACGGCAAAGTGGCGCTGGCGGACCTGGGTGAAGATTTTGGCGCCGGCCTGTATCAGTCTGAAGTGGATTACCTGTGTGCCCATGAGTGGGCGAAAACGACGGATGATATTCTGTGGCGACGCACCAAGCAGGGGCTTCGCCTTACCGCAGCCCAGGTCGCCCGGCTGGATCACTATCTGACTTCAGACAGTCACCCCATGGCCGATGCAGGCTAGCCTGCTACTGCGCAATTGCATTCCCCTGCACGGCAGATAATACGGGCTGCACGACAGGACTGTGGGCATGGTGAGTGCCCACTTAAGTCTACTGGTACTTTCCTGTAAACTCTGTTGTAATTGTTGAAACTTTTCAAAGACATCAACACACATGCGAATAGGGTGGCGGGCATACCTTAAACAGAAACTGCGGTCATCTTCACAGTTTTATTCTGTGGGGATTGCCATTGGCGTGGAAACGGTAACCTTTTGTGCCTTACGCCAGCAGGACAACGGGTATGAAGTCTGGGCGGAAGATACCGTGGCATTCGCTGGCTGGGGCAGGCGTTTTGCCGCCTGGATTGAGCAGCATGGCCTGAGTAATACCCCGGCTTATCTGGCTTTTTCACTGGAACAGTATCACCAGGTGCAGGTAGACCGGCCGCCGGTGGAAGATCAGGAAGTGCAGGCAGCCCTGTCGTTTTCGGTTGAAGAGATTCTGGGCAGCGATACCCAGTGGGTATTCGACTATACCGACCTGGCTGTCCCGATGGCGGGAAATAAAAAACTGAATATTTTTGCGATCCCCCACGATGCGGTAGCCGCTGCCAGTGAAAAGGCCGTGCGCGCAGGCGTCAACCTGATGCAAATCAGTGTGGCAGAGCTGGCCACCTGCGAACTGGTACCCACCCTCGCGGAGCCGGTAATGATTATCGTGCAGGAAACCGGTGAGGAAGTGTCGCTGAACATTGTTAAAGATGGCCACTTGTATGTCAGCCGTCGTCTGAAAGGCTTTGAGAACCTGGGCAGCTTCTCTGAGCAGGAATTGCAAATGGGGCTGGTTGACTCGCTGAGTGTACAGGTACAACGGTCTATGGACTATTTTGAAAGCCAGCTCAGGCAGCCGCCGGTGCGGAAAATCCAGTTGCGGCTGGATACTGCGCATACCACGCTGGTGGCCAAGCAGATTAATCAGGTCATTCCGGCCGAAGTTACCGCACTGGAGCCCGATGTGGTGGTGAACGCCCCCTTGTCAAAGCAACGCTTAAACTTTACTGCACTGGGCATGGCGCTGGCGCCGGTGCGTCTCGCCGAGCGCACCTCCGCTGAAGGCAAAGCGGCCTGATGAAACACCGCATTAATTTATACCAAAGCCAGTTTCGCCCCAAACTGGAGCTGATCACTCTGCACAGCGTGGTGGGGATGTGTGCCACACTGTTTATTACCCTGTTGCTTATAGGGGGCGGGATCCGCTGGTCGGTGGCTGAGAATACCGATCGCCTGCAGGCCCTGGAGGCAGCAAACCGCCAGCTGGATGAGGATGTGCAAACCCTGCAGTCTCAGCTGGCTACCCGGCAGCCTGCGCCGGCGCTGAAAGCGCGGGTGACCCTGCTGCGAAATACCCTGGCCAAACAGGATGTGCTGCTGGCTGAACTGGCCAGCCGAGAGGTGATAAAAAGCCAGGGCTTCGCTCAGCTGTTATCCGACCTGGCCGCCCAGGCATCCGCCGATTTGTGGCTGGAGTCCATTGCCGTATCCGAATCCACCCTGTATCTGGAAGGCCAGGTCTCGTCGCCACGGGCACTGCCCCAGTGGTTAAACCGGCTGGCACACACGCCCACCTTCAGTGGCCGCACCTTCGACTCGGCCAGTGTGACCCGCGAGGACGAGGCACTGAATTTCGCCTTACAGACTGACCGCCAGACCGAAGCCAGTGAGATACAGCAGGGAGGCACGCCATGAGTCAGTTAACCCGCGCTGAAAAGTTTGCCGCCCTGTCGATGCGGGAAAAAGTGATGGTGCTGGCCGCTGGTATGGTGGTGATTGTGTTGCTCCTGGTCACCTTTTTCATTGAGCCTGCCCTGGATGAGTTGGCAACAGTGAATCAGCAGTTGAACAGTGAACAGATCAGACAACAGTCGTTATTACAGCAGCAGGCGGCGTTCAGCGACGCGTTACAAGAGGATCCCAATGCGGAGCTGGAACGGGAACGGGTCGAACTGGAAGCGCAGTATGCCAGGTTGCAGCAAACCTTTACCCGTCAACTGGGCGAACTGGTGTTGCCGCATCAGATGCCTGCGCTGATTGAGCAGGTGTTTTCACAAGCAGACGGTTTACAGCTGATCAGCATGCGGTCGTTGCCACCGGTGAATATTTTTGCCCACCGCAAGGATATGCAAGGTGTGGCAGTGTACCAGCACGGATTATCCCTGACGTTTTCCGGCAGCTATTTTAACGTCCGTGATTTTCTGCGTTCAGCCGAGCAGTTGACCTCAGAACTTTATTGGCGTTCAATGACTTACAATGTCGACAGCTACCCGGATGCAGCAGTCACTATTGAGGTTTATACCCTGAGTACCGAGAAGGCATTTATTGGTGTTGAATAAAATTACGTTAACCGGCGCGGCATTTGCTTGGGGGGTAGGAGCGGCGGTGCTGGCTCAATCAACAGCCGTTGCCCAAGAGCGTGACCCCACCCGTCCTGGTGTGATGGCGGGAACGCCCTCCGGCAGTGGCATTAGTCACGCAGCAAGGCTGACGTTGCAGGCTATTTTTTTTAGTTCCGACAGCCGTCAGGCCGTGATAAATAATCAGGTCGTTGCTGAAGGGGATACCCTGGCCGGCAGCACCATCGAACAAATCAATGCAAACACAGTGGTACTGCGTGCCCGGGGCGCCAGCAACGCCGCGCCGGCCGTATTACACCTGTCGTCACCGACGCCGGTTAAGCGCAGTACCTTTGAGGAATTTTAACATGGGCAATACAGGCCGATGGTTGATCGCCATCACTGCGACACTTGGGCTGGGAGCGTGTCAGACCACCCCCGATGACGCCCCGGAACGGTCAGCAGTGGAACAGGATCTTTCATCTCAGCTGGAGCAGCAGCAACAGCGTCATGCCACCTCACCTGCAAATCAGGCTGTATTGACGCAGATGCCTGATGCCGTGGCCGCGACGCTGGCAACCCCCGCGCTGTCAGGAAACAGCGACAGCCTGTTCGGGCCACAGAAATTTGACGTCAATGCCCAGAATGTCAGTGTGCGGGCATTCTTTTCCGGGCTGGTGCATGACACGCCCTACAGCGTGGCCATTCACCCGGCGGTCCAGGGAGAGGTAAGTCTGACTCTCAAACAGGTCACCATGGAACAAATCATGGAGCTGGTCAGCGAACTGTATGGGTATGACATTTCCCGGTCAGACACGGTATACCGGGTACGGCCGGCGGGTATGCGCACCGAAACGTTTCCCATTAACTACTTATTAATGAAGCGGAATGGCGCCACCCAAACCAGCATTACCTCAGGCGGTGTGTCGCAACAAAACGGCAACAATAACAACAGCAGTAACGCATTTGATGACATCGCCGGTGCCGATTCGCAAGGCAGCTTCGGTGGCCAGATGAACAGTGCGAACGGCACAAACATCAGTACCCGCACGGAAACCGACTTTTGGCAGGATTTAAAAACCAGTCTGGAAGGTATGATTGGTGAGGAAGACGGGCGTGCCGTGTTCGTCACGCCACAGGCCGGGCTGGTAACAGTGCGGGCGTTACCGTCGGAAATTCAGGACATTAAACACTTTTTAAATATCTCTGAAACCAACCTGCAAAAACAGGTGATCCTGGAAGCCCGCATCCTGGAAGTGGTGCTCAATAACGACTACCAGCAGGGCATAAACTGGAATGAAATTGTTG